>JAAVYL010000017.1 GCA_022791075.1 Lawsonibacter sp.
AGTGGATGCAGTTGGTGGCCTTGGGCAGCTCGGATGCCTTGCGGGAGAAGGCCAGCACCGCGTTATTGTTCTTCAGAATGGGCTGGCTCAGGTTGGCTACGCAGTTGCCCATCATGGGACCGCCGTAGAGCACATTGCCCGGCTCATCGGTAAAGCCGCCGCAGAAATCCATCAGCTCCTGAATGGGGGTGCCGATAATGACCTCCACGTTTTTGGGTTCCTTTACAATGTCACCGTCCACGGTGAGGCGCTTGGTGGTCATGGGCATCCCTGTGGCCAGATACTTGCCCACAAAGGCCACGGAGGTGACGTTCATCACAATAACTCCTACATCGGAGGGCAGCCCGGGGAAGGGGACCTCCCGGCCTGTGCAGTTCTCAATCAAAACCTTCTCAGCGCCCTGGGGGTAACGGCAGGGCAGCTCCTTCACCTCCACGCCGGCGGGAGCCGCAGATTTCATTTTGGCGATGGCCTCGGGCTTGTTGCCCTCAATGCCAATGATGCACCTGGGAATCTCCAGATACTTCATCACCGCCTGGATTCCGTCCAGAATATACTGGGTATCCTCCAGGAAGCAGCGGTTATCTGAGGTAATGTAGGGCTCACACTCGGCGCCGTTGATGAGCAGGGTATCAATCTCATCCAGGTTCTTGGGGGAGAGCTTCACCACAGTGGGGAAGCCTGCGCCGCCCAGACCCACCAGGCCGCTGGCCCGGACCGCATCCTGGAAGGACTTCAAATCAGTGACCTGCGGGGGGGCGATGGAGGGGTCCGCCGTCTGCTTGCCGTCGGGAATAATTACCACCGCCGTCTGGGGTGCACCGTTGGGGGCGGTAATGGTGATAATGCTGTCCACTGTGCCGGACACGCCGGAGTGAATGTCCATGGAGACAAAGCCTCCCGCCTTGCCCACCACAGTTCCCACGCAGACCTGGTCGCCCTTGGCCACAGCAGGGGCTGCGGGGGCGCCGATGTGCTGTCCCATAGACAGAACAATTTTAGAGGGCAGAGGCATTTTCACGGTCTCCAGATTGGACGTCCGCTTTTCATGTGGGACCTGCGCGCCTTGCGCAGCTCGTTTGAGAAATTTGCTCATTTAAGTTTTCGACCTCCCTATAACTGCTGGTTTTGACCTGCACGCAATACAGGTCAGGGCGCGGACCTGTCTGTCTCACCCTCTCCGGACAGGGACGTGCCCGCTGCGTCCGCCCAAGCCGGACGCAAGGCAAAGTCCGCCGGTCCCTTTTTCTGCTCTGTCCTGTCCTGAGGGACCGCCGGCTGCACTGACGGAAGATATGATACACTATTTTTCCGCAAAGCGCAAGGCATTTTAGGCCCTCTCGTCTAATTTTCGTCAAAAAATTTTTGCGCGCCTTTTCCCCAGCGGCAGACAAAAAATCAGGGGCGCGGAGAAAATTCTCCGCGCCCCCGGCAGACCAGGTCTTCTCAGCAGCCGCAGCCGTTATTGCAGCCACACCCATTGTTGCAGCCGCAGCCGTTGTTGTTGCAGCCACACCCGAAGCCGCTGCCGCCGCACCCGCACAGGATGATGAGGAGGATGATGATCCACAGGCAGCTGTTGCCGCCCCAACCGTTATTGCAGCACCCCATTATGAGTACCTCCTGATTATGAAATTTAGAGCCGGCTGTCTGCCGCTCTCAATTCCATCATATGGCTCAGGTGGGAAATGGGTGCTTCCTCCCCGCTTATAAAATTTTTTCGCAGAAGGAGCGCAACATAACCGCCATCTCGGCCCGGGAGGCGCCCCGCTGAGGGTCCAGGGTGCGCACGCCGCCGTTGGCCGCGCCGCTGATGATTCCCCGGTCCACTGCCCAGGCCAGGGCGTTCCGTGCCCAGGGGCTGACCTCATCCAGGTCCCCGTAGCCAGACAAATCGGCTCCGCCCTCCACATCCGCTTTCAGATATTGGCCGGCGTAATTATACAGCATGGTCACCGCCTGCTCCCGGGTAACCTGAAGGAGGGGGGAGAAGGTGCCGTTCCCCGTGCCCGAGGTGATACCCTGAGCGGCCCCCCAGAGGATGGGCTGGCTGTACCACTGGCCGGCGGGCACGTCGGAAAAGTCGGGGCCCTCCCCCTGAACCGGCGAACCGGCCAGCCGGTGGAGCACCGCCAGGAGCATGGCCCGGTTCATGGGGGTGCCGGGGGAAAAGTGGTGACTGTCCACCCCGGAAAACAGCCCCTGCTCATAGACAAAGCTCACCGGATCGTAAAACCAGTCCCCCTGAGCCGCGTCATAAAAGGGGGTGTGGACCGCCTTGCCGGGGGCGGCAGTGTAGCTCCCCTGGACGCCCAGAGAGGCCTCGCCGGACAGAATGTTCACCGAGGCTGTGGTGTCCTCCCCCACCAGATAGCGGCGGCCCGGAACCAGGGCCGAGCCGGAGGGGACCTCGTTCCCGCTGGTGACGTCCACCACGGCGCCCCCATGGGACAGGGCGGCGGAGCCCTCAAAGAGGAGGAAGCACGACCCGGTGGGCAGACTGATTTTCCCCCCGTCAGACCAGGAGCGGGGCCCCAGGTCCGCACTGTGGCTGCCGTTGGACGCCGTATTCCCGCTCCCGGCGGCGGCGTGGACCTCGTCCAGCCGGGCCTTAGCCTTATCATAGGTCTCCTGGAGGGCTTTGTCTGATGCCTCCTCCCCCGCCTGAACGGCCTTTGGAACAAAGGTCTGCCGCAGATAGCTCAGAGAGATCAGGCTGTCTCCGGCGGAGGCCGCATATACGCCCACTGCCAGTAATGCCAGCACCAGAGCGGTCCCGATGGGCCGCAGATACTTTTTCATGAATTTTCCTCCTGTTCCTCCCGCTGGGAGATCATATAGCTCAGCGTCAGCAGGCTGTCGGAGAAGTGGACGGACTCCACCACCACCTCCGGGTCAGCACAGGCGATCTCATAGTTGGTAAAGTTCCAGATTCCCTTCACCCCGGCGCTGGTCAGCCGGTCGCCCATCTCCTGGGCGGCGGCAATGGGCACTGTCAGCAGCCCCACATCCACGCTGTGTCCCGCAATAAACCGCTCCAGCTCGCTGGTGTGGTAGACAGGCACGCCGGCCAGCCTGGAGCCCACCAGGGCGGGGTTGACGTCAAAGGCCGCCAGCAGATCAAAGCCATTGCTGGAAAAGCGGAAATTCTGGATGATGGCCCGGCCCAGGTTGCCCGCCCCCAGCACAATCAGGGTATGTCCCCGGCTGATCCCAAGTATTTCGCCGATTTCCTCCTTCAGGCTGTCCACCTTATAGCCATAGCCCTGCTGGCCGAACTCCCCGAAGCAGAACAGGTCCTGCCGGATCTGAGAGGCGGTCAGCCCCATAGACTTGCCCAACGCGCTGGAGGAGATGCGCTCCGTTCCAGCCTCCTGCAGCTCTGACAGCTGCCGGTAATACCGGGGCAGCCGCCGGATCACCGCTGTGGAGACTTTCGTGTTTCGTTTCATGTAACTGCTCCGTTTCTTGTCTCTGTGTCCTTTAGTTTACTCCATCCCGTCCCGGCTGTCAATTTGTTTTGTATGGCAAAACGACGCCGCCCCCCACAGCGGGGAGCGTTGGCTTCATAACAGGGCAGTTTTCCCCAAGCTTTCACATCATTTTCACGATTTCCTTTTTCAGCCTGGCAATGATTCGCTTTTCCAGCCGGGAGATGTAGGATTGAGAGATACCCAGCTGGTCGGCCACCTCCTTCTGGGTGCACTCCCTCCGGCCGTCCAGACCAAAGCGCAGTGTAATTATATGCCGTTCCCGCTGGTCCAGCCGCTCAATGGCCTGGCGGAGAAGCTGCCGGTCCACATCGGCCTCCAGGGGCTGGACCACCAGGTCCTCATCGGTGCCCAGCACATCAGACAGCAGCAGCTCGTTGCCGTCCCAGTCGGTATTCAGGGGCTCGTCAAAGGACAGCTCCGTCTTCTGGTTGGCGGTCTTGCGCAGATACATCAGGATCTCGTTTTCAATGCACCGGCTGGCGTAGGTGGCCAGCTTGATGGCCTTGGCGGGCTGATAGGTCCCCACAGCCTTGATCAGCCCGATTGTCCCGATGGAGATGAGGTCCTCAATGTGGATGCCTGTGTTCTCAAACCGGCGGGCAATGTAGGCCACCAGACGCAGGTTGTGCTCGATCAGCTGGTTTCTGGCCTGAACGTCTCCCGCCTCCAGCCGCTCAATAAGCCGGGCCTCCTCCTCGCGCTTCAGCGGCGCGGGGAGCGTGTCGCTGCCGCCGACATACATTACCTTGCCGGGTGTCAGCAGGCCCAGCCGGACAAGGAGGGCTGACAGGCGCTCCTTCAATTTTATGTAAACTCTTTTCATGAAAACACCCCTTGTTTTATTCCCCGGAGCGGCACAGGCCGTCATCTTCTGTCCCCGCCGCAATTCCAGACTGCTCCAATCAGGGCCTGATACCCTCCCCCGTCGGACACAGGTGTGGGGGACAGGGCCACCAGTACGCCTCCTCTCCCCTGTCCGGCCACCTCCAGGACGTCCGTCCGGACGGCCAGAAGCAGCCCCCGGTCCACCCCCACGCTGCGGTAAGGCAGCAGGCGGAATCGGGCACGCCACTCCCCCACCCCCAGGCGGGTCAGGGCAGAGGCGGGGTCTGCCAGCTCAGCGGGGCCGGGGCGGCAGTCCGGAGGAAAGAGGGCGGCCAGCCGCGCCCCTTCCGCTACCACCACTGGCCGGCCGGACGCCGGGTCGGTGAGGGTATTTCCCGTGTCCACAAGGGCCGTCAGGGCAACCGACCGCTCCCCCAGGCGCAGCTTTACCGCCACCAGCTCCCCTGCCGCAGCACTGTGTTTTCCCAGGCGCTGAAACGCCAGAGTAAGCACCCCATAGCACACCGCCGCCGACAGCAGCACTACCTTAATATCCAGGGCGGAATAAAATACCCCGTGCCCCAGGGTGAGTCCTGTCCCCCCCAGCAGGCCGATGGCCACCACCCCGCCTCCAAGGGCACAGGTGAGGGCCACAAATAGCAGGCCCTGCCGCAGCAGCCGGCGGCTGCCCCCATAGGCGGCCACCAGCATCAGAGCCAGAGAGCACACACGGCACAAAGGATGGGAGAGAAACCCAAGCCCGGGCAGAAAAATTGCCGCCGCATACACGCCTCCCAGTACCGCTCCCAGCGCAAAGCGACACCGCCGCAGGGGTTCCCCGGCCAGCCGTGCCGCCGCCAGCAGCAGCAGATAGTCCACAGCTGCGTTCAGAAGGAACAGTGTGTCTATGTAGATAACCGTCACAGCACTTCCCTCCCCTATGGCATGTCATCCAGAATCTTTTCAGGCTCATGGAGACGGACCGGCAGAGACTCATACCGTCCCTGCAGCAAGTCCTATTATAGGAGCTTGGCCAGGAGAAAGCGGTCAGAATTTTGATAGGGATTTTTAAGGGGTTGTGTCGTTCCCCTCTTGACACAGCTGTAATATCCTGCTATAATATCGTTAGACGATATTATAAGGTGATAGAAGGGAGTGGGTTCTATGTCAGGACGGGAAAAAGGGCCGCTGACCGAACCGATGTTCTATGTGCTCATGTCCTTCCTGCGCCGGGAGATGTGCGGCACCGAGATTACAGAGTTTGTGGAGCGGAAAACGGCTGGCCGGGTCCGTCTGGGTCCGGGAACGCTGTACACCCTGCTAGCCAGGTTCCAGGAGGAGGAATTGATTTCTGAAACCGGCGTGGACGGCCGGAAACGGACCTACCGGCTCACCGGCAAGGGTCGGGCGGTCTTTCTGGAAGAGCTGGAGCGGCTGCGCTCCTGCGTGAATGATGGAGAGGAGGAATCTCTATGACCGTGAAGAAGCCGATCCCCTGTTCCTTTTTCGATATCCCCGGAATGCAGCAGTGGCTGGACGAGATGGCCCTTCAGGGGCTGTTTCTCCAGGACTTCACCCGGCAGATGGACAAGGCCGTCTTTGAGGTGGGGGAACCCAAGCCGATGCGCTACCGCCTGGACCCGGTTGGCAAAAGCAAGAAGGCGGACCTGGCCCGGGAGGCCCCCTATAAGGAGGCGGGGTGGGTCTTTGCCGCCTATATCCCTGGGGCGTTTTATGTCTTCTCCTGTGATGACCCCGAAGCGCCGGAACTGTACTCCGACCCTCAGTCTCTGGCCGTCGCCTTGGATGGAACCATCAAAAGGCAGATCATGAAGCAGACCGTCTCTTCCCTCTTCCCCTTTCTTCTGATCGGGCTCTTTCTGTGCTTCAACTGGAAATCCTATTGGAAAGACATTCTTTTGTGGGAGCATCCCCGCAGTCTGTTCACCCTGGTCCTCGCCGCTGTGCTCCTGCCCGTTCTGCTCCTGCTCGTCCCCCTGGGACTGCACAGGCTGCTCAGCATCCGCCGCACCCTGGAGCTGGGCCTGCCTCTGAAGGCAAAGCGGCGCTGGAACCGGCCCCGATGGATTGTGCTCTATCTGCTGTTTGTATTGCCGCTTTCCGTCCTGCCCTATCTCCTGTTCCACGATTACGCCCCGGAGATCTGCGCCCTGGAAGAGGCAGAGCTGGCCCACAGCTGGCCCACAGCCGTCCAGCTGGAGGGCACCGGTCCCTGTCCCCTTGAGACGGAGCCAGAGGCGGACGGCTATGTCATCACCAACTCCTCCTGGTTCGTCCCTGTCCAGGAATTTGTCTCCATCGACTGGAGGAGAACCGACGTCCCCGGCCCTGTTCCGGGAGAAACCATCTCCCACAGCCACCCCTACACACTGTATATGTCCGTCCAGTATGACCGGGCCCGCTCTCCAAAAACTGCACAGCACGTCTATCAGCTCCGGCGCGGCAGCCAGGCTGAATATCTGGAGGACGCCCAATCTTATAACAGTCCTTACCGCATCACCGATCTCCAGCCGCTTGAGGCGCTGGACTGCCCCGGCCTGGACCGGCTGGAGGCGGCCCACTTCCGCCGGCAGGGACAGGACAGCTGGGCCATCACCCTCCTGCGGGGAACGGAGGTTCTGGTGGTGGACTACACCGGCTGCGCCCCACCTCAGAGCTGCCTGCCCCTGTTTCTGGAGGCGCTGAACCAGACCATACCATAACACAATAATCAGGGGGCGGCACAAAGGCCGCCCCCTAGCTGTGTCTCAAAAGCTCCTCCGCCTCCGCCCGGCTGTAGCAGCCGTTGAGAACGGCCAGCAGGGCGTTGGCAGACATGTGCTCAGGCAGATCCAGACGCCGGAGCAGAGCACTCCGTCTCTCTCCGCTCCCCACTCCTCCAGCCAGTCCGGCGGCAAAGAGGTCAGCCTTGACGAGAGGCGGAACCGCCCCCACTGGAAAACTGTCCCCCGCCAGGAAGACAGCCCCCGCCCGGCGGAGAGCCTGTTCCAAAATGTCCGGCGGCATTCCCTCCACCCCCAGCTTGCCCTCCCTCCCGGCTTTCCGCTTGCGGCGCTCCTTGCCATACATGTCCGGGATATAGGCGTGTTTTAAAAACTGAGCAGGGATCATGCCCTTGATCCGGTTTCGGATCACGAAGCCCGCCCCGTCAGAGTCGGTGAGGACAATCAGCCCCCGCCGCCGGGCCGCCCGGTCCAGCAGGGCCATGCGCTCCGGATCCTTGAAGAGCTGAAAGCCCCCTGTCTCCAGAATCAAGGTGTCCGCCATCTGGGCCAGGGTGTTTTTGTCATACCGGCCCTCCACCACGATGGCCTCACGGATACGAAACATTATGTCTCTCCTTTTTCTATGCCATGCTGGCCAGCTCCAGCAGCAGGGTGGTCAGCAGTTCTTTGGGGTCCTGGCCGGAGGACTTCATGGCCAGGTCTGTCTGGGCACAGCGAGTCACCGCCCGCCGGCACCAGGGCAGGGAGAACCGCCGCGCACTGACCATCAGCCTGTCGGCGGGGTAACGCATTCCCCACAGGTCCGCCACCCAGGCGGCGTTTTTCCGCCCCTCCAGGGCCAGGCGGGCCGAGTAGAGCTGGCGCATCTGCTTGCCCAGGGCGCTTAAAATTTCATAGGGACTCTTCTGCATCTGATACAGCTCTCCCAGCACCGAGGTCGCCTTATCATAATTCCGCTCCCCGATGGAGTCTGCGATACGGAACACCACTGCGCTGAGCTGAGGGGTGGCCACCGCCTCAATATCCGCCCGGGTGACGGCGGGGCCCTTGGCGTAGGCTCCGATCTTTCCAATCTCCTGCTGGAGATTGTGCATCAAATCGCCGCAGAGAAAAATCAGCTCCTCACACAGGCGGGTGTCAATCTCCTTGCCCATGGCCTTAAAGTGGCGGCGGACCCAGTCGGTCAGCTCCCGCCGGCCCTGCCGGGCAAAGTTGACCACAGTCCCCTCCTTCTTCACCGCCTGAGCCAGCTTGGTCCGGGCATCCGCCTTGTAGTCGATGAGGTCATAGAGAAACACCAGGCAGCAGTAGCCGGGCAGGCTGGACAGAATGCGCAGATATTCCTCCCGGTCCTTCTCCCCCGCTTTGAAGATGTCGCAGTCGGTGACCAGGACAAAGGTGCGCTCCGCCATCATGGGAAGGCAGTCCACTGCCTCCTCCAAGGCGTGGGGGCTCATGTCCTTCGCCCCCAGATCATGGCGGTTAAACTCCCCCAGCCCCCCAGTGAGCACGGTCTCCTGGAGCCGGCGCAGGTAGTAATCCCGGAGGAAAGTCTCCTCCCCGTGGAAAAAATACAGCCGGCCCGGCTTGCCGGCGGACAAGTCCTTTTTCAGCGTTTCAAATCCGGAAGTATCCGGACTGTTTCTGGGCGGCATAAGAAGCCCCTCCTTTGGTTGGCTTTCTGAGATGGCCCGAGGCCGTTTCTATTTCCCTTTCAGCTGTACCTCGATGGTCCCATAGAGGTCGGTGCGGTAAATGTCGGCCCCCAGCTCATAAAAGCGGCCCATGGCTCTGGGGCCAGGGTGTCCGTATTTGTTGTTCAGGCCCACGGAGATCAGCGCCAGTTCAGGCTTCACGATCTCCAGCAGCTCCGGGGTGTTGGAGGTATCCGAGCCGTGGTGGCCGGCCACCATCACCTCCACCCTGGGCAGCGGGACCCTCTCCGCCAGACACAGCTCCCCCGCCTGTTCCATATCCCCGGTGACCAGGGCGTTCAGCTCCCCTGCCCGGGCCAGCACTGTCAGTCCCAGCTCATTGGCGGTTCCCTCCTCCGCCATGGGCGGAAAAACAGTGACGCAGTTGGCTTCCGCCCCCTCAAACCGGGTCTCCTCCCGGACAAAGCGCACCGGGATGTGCCTCGCCTGCGCAGCGGCCAGAATCTCCCCCCGCAGGGGGCTGTCCGCCTCCACATCGGGCAGGGCAATCTCCTTTACCCGGATCCGGCCCAGAAGCTGGGGAATCCCGTTGGCGTGGTCGGCGTGGTAGTGGGACACCACCAGCAGATCTACGCCGCTCTTTCCCAGAGATTGAAGATAGTCTGCCGCCACGTTTCCGGGATTATCCCGGCTGTCGCCGCCGCAGTCCACCAGGGTGAGAGAGCGCCCGGTCCGAATCAGAACGCACTGTCCCTGGCCCACATCCAGTACCGTGACCGCCATGTCCCCCACATAGAAGGAGGCTCTGGTCAAAACAACAGCCAGCACCAGCGCCGCCCCTCCGGCAGCAACCGGAATCCACACCGGTCTGCGCCTCTTTTCCAGCAGCCAGACGAGCAGCAGGAGATAGATCAGCACCACCCAGGCGCGGTAATAGACCGACTCCAGGGGCAGCGCCGCCAGAGCGGGCCGGGACAGCAGCTCAACCACCCACTGAAGGTAGCCGGCCAGCCAGGTAAAGGGGATGGCAGCCACAGCCGCGGCGGCGGGGAGAACCGCCCCCAGCGCCCCCACGGCCAGACCGCCCACGAATAAAATTCCGATGGCCCACAGGGTCAGCAGGTTGGACAGCGGGGCAATGAGGGAGACAATGTTGAAATGGACAGCCACCAGGGGGACGGTGAGGATGCAGGCCCCCAGTGTGGCGGAGAGGGTGGAGACCGCAAAATAGGGCGCCGCCCGCAGCAACCTCTCTCCCCTGCTCCGGGGCCGCCTGTCCAGGTAAAGCTTTTTTAGCAAGTACTCCTGAACCCGGTCAGACACCAGCAGAATTCCCGCGACTGCGGTGAAGGACAGCTGCAGTCCGATGTGGGCAGCGGAGAAGGGGTTGACCCACAGCAGCAGAAGCAGAGCCAGGGCCAGAGAGGTGGGACCGTCCCGTTCCCGGTCCAGCAGGGGCGCAGCCTGGAGCATCAAAATCATCACCGCCGCCCGGAGCACCGAGGGGGTGTTGCCCGCAATGCCGCAGAACAGCACCACCCACAGAATGGTCAGCACAGCCGTGGACCGCCTGCCCCGGCCCAGCAGGGTGGTCAGCAAGCCGGACAGGAAGGCCAGGTGCATCCCGGACACCGCCACTGTGTGGCTCAGGCCGGTGCGCTCCAGGGAGGTGGTAAACTCGTCCGTGAGGCTGTCACGGTTGCCTGTTACCAGGGCCCTGACAAAGCCGGAGACCCTCTCGGGAAAAGCGGCTTCAATTCCATCCTTCAGCGCCCTGGAGGCCCAGGCCGCCCAATACTGAGGAGCTGCATGCTCCGGACGCGCAATACTCAGCCGGCCGTAGGCCTGGGCCCGGAGGAAGATGCCTTTTGCAGTGTAGTAGGTGATTTTCTCCCCGGAAAAGGTGCGGTCTCCCAGGGTACAGTGGGCCACGGTCTCAATCCGGTCTCCGGGACGCAGCTCCGCCCCCTGCCCATCTACATAGAGGATGGCGGAAACCGTTGTCCAGCTCTCGGTCTCCGCCTGAACCAGAACGGTATACCCGTAGTCCCCCTCCTGAGGCCAGTCGGCCACTGTGGCCGTCAGACGGACGGTGCGGCCAGCCAGTTCCCGGGCGGGCTGGAAGAAAACCGCGGCGTACACAGCCGTCCACAGAAACCCAACGGCCAGACCGGACAAAATCAGCAGGCTTCTGGTGCGGACAGGGCTCTTTCTCCGGCATAACAGCCCTGTAAACACCGCCGCCAGCGCCAGTGCCCCGCTCAGAGGGAGCAGAATGGCGTCCAGCCCGCCGTAGATCGCCGCAAAAACAGCGGCGGCAAAAGAGAAAGCAAAGATAGCCAGTATGCGCATATCCGCTCCTCCTCTCTCTTTTCCGTTTCAGCGTACCATGTTTTGGGGAAAAATGCAAGAGGCCGCTGCCCACTTGCCAAGCTTCCTGAAATATGATAAAATCAACCCACTTTTCACAAAGGAGTATCCGCCATGACCGACTACTTCCATCTCAATCTTGATCAGGACGCCCTGCTCTCCCTGTCCACGCTGGGCCTTGCCCATCTGGGGGACGGGGTCTTTGAGGTGATGGTCCGCTCCTGGCTTGTGCTCCACGGCAAGGCCAAGGCCAAGGACCTGCACCGGGCCACAGTACAGTATGTGGCCGCCCCCGCTCAGGCGGAGCGGTTTGAACGGATTCAGCCCCTTCTCGACCAGGAGGAGGCCGATGTCTTCCGCCGGGGCCGGAACACCGCCCCCCACTCCATCCCCAAGGCCGCCAGCCGGGCCCAGTACCAGGCCGCCACAGGCCTGGAGGCCCTCTTCGGCTGGCTGTACCTCCAGGGGCGGACCCAGCGGCTGAATGAACTGTTTTCTGCGATGATGGAGGAGTAATGTGGAATACCATAAAATCCAGGAATTAGCGTCGATATTTAACTCCTTTATGTTTCATCAAGCCGGGCGGACAATGTCCGTCCCTGCAAATGACCCCAAGAGGTGATTTCTATGCCTTTAGACGCGCTGTGCCTGTCAGGCGTGATCCATGAACTGAATACAAGCCTGGCCGGGTCCAGGGTGGACAAAATCTACCAGCCCGGCCGGGACGAGGTGATTCTCGCCCTGCGCACCCAGAGCACGGGCAACGTGCGGCTGCTGCTGTCGGCCAACCCGGCCCACCCCCGGCTCCACCTGACCACCCTGCCCCTGGAGAACCCGGAGAAGCCCCCCATGTTCTGTATGCTGCTGCGCAAGCATCTGTCCGGGGCCCGGCTGCTGGAGATTGTCCAGCCCCCCCTGGAGCGGGTGGCCGCTCTGCGCTTTGAGGCACTGAATGAGCTGGGGGACCGCGTGGAACGCCGTCTTGTCCTGGAGGCCATCAGCCACAGGACCAACCTCCTCCTGCTGGACGGCGAGGGCCGCATTCTGGACTGCATCCGCCACGCCGGGGGCGACATCACCGCCGGCCGCATCCTTCAGCCGGGGATGTTTTACCGCCTCCCCACAAGTATTGACAAGGAAAATCCCCTTACAGCAAATCGGGAAAGATTTGAGTCTCTCCTGTCTGCCGCCCCCGAGGAGGCTCAGGCGGACAGGTGGCTGCTGGACACCTTCGGCGGACTGTCCCCCCTCATCTGCCGAGAGCTGGCCCACCGGGCCGGAGGGGACACTGATGTGCGGCTGAATATCCTGGGGCCCCAGGGCCGGACACGGCTGCTGGACCTGCTGGAGGAGCTGCAGAGACTTGTAAGGGAAAAACACTATACACCAACTATGGTGTCCCTTGACGGCCGGCCCAAGGACTTTACCCTTCTGCCAGTGAAACAGTATGGGGATGCGGCCCAGGTGGGCATCTGGGCCGCCTTCTCCCCTATGCTGGACGCCTTTTTTGAGCAGCGGGAGCGGCAGGACCGGATCAGGCAGCGGGGTCAGGATCTGATCAAATCCGTCACCAATGCCCGGGACCGCGTCAAGCGGAAGCTGGCCAACCAGGAGAGGGAACTGGCCGCCACCCGGGATCGGGACCGGCTGCGGCAGCTGGGAGACATTATTACCAGTAATTTTTATCAGATGGAGAAGGGCATGGCCCGTCTGCGGACGACGGACTTCTATGACCCCGAGGACCGGGAGATTGAGATTAAGCTGGATCCGCTCCTCACTCCCCAGCAAAACGCTGCCAAATATTATAAGGATTACAACCGGGCCAAAAAGGCGGAGGAGATGCTCACCATTCAGCTGGAAAAAGGCGGCTGTGAACTGGATTATCTGAACAGTGTGCTGGAAAACATCTCCCTGGCCGAAGGGGAGCGGGACCTGGCGGAGATCCGTCAGGAGCTGGCGGACACCGGCTATCTCCGCCGCCCCGGCAAGGCTAAGGACCGGGCGAAACGGGTGACCTCCAAGCCCATGGAGTTCCGCTCCACCTCCGGTCTGCGTATCTCAGTGGGCAAAAACAACAGTCAGAACGACCTGCTCACCTGTAAGCTGGCGGGAAAGGGGGATATCTGGTTCCACACCCAGAAGATCCACGGTTCCCACGTGATTCTCTGGACAGAGGGGGGACAGCCCGACCTCCAGAGCCTCAATGAGGCCGCGATTCTGGCCGCCTGGTTCTCCCAGGCCCGGGACAGCAGCAAGGTGCCGGTGGATTACACCCCCGTCCGCTATGTGAAAAAGCCCGGCGGAGCCAGGCCGGGAATGGTGATTTACACCACCTACGAGACCGCCCAGGTCACCCCTGATGGGGAGCTGGCCAAGCGGCTGCGGGTAAAATAACAGTGGCAGACGGCTGTCCCCTGAACCGGGACAGCCGCTTAATTTTCCCAATTTTTTGCCGATATATACTGGTATCAGCCATCACAAAGGAGTGAGCCGCATATGGAAATTATGTTTAATCCCGGAGCCAGACAAATTTCTCCCATGCGGACGGCCCGGTTTGCCGTCCCGGAGGAAAAAGCGGACCAGTCCGCGGAGCAATCCCAAGACAAACTGGAACTCTCTCCAGAGGGCCAGCAGGCCGCCGCGGAAGCGCCCGGTCTTGACCATGGCTGGGTCAATATGACCAAAGACGAATTGATGTCCATGGTCCGGGAGCAGTTGGGCGAACAGAAGCTGGAAATCAACTGGAACGCTGCTGTGGACCCGGACGGACAAATCTGGTGCAAAAGCTATTTCGACTCCTACGTCTCACAAGTCACAGAGTTTCGCGCCGCCGCCGAGCGCGCCATCAAAGACTACTACGCCGACCCCTATCAGGAGGCGCTGAACAGTCCGCTGGGGCGGGACCTGCCCAGTCAGCTGAATTTTATCGCCGGAAAATATCAGTGCTCCTGGTCCGACTACTTTGACGCCAGTATGCCGGCGGGAGAGCGGCAGTGGACCTACACCCAGGTTCGGGCCATGCTCACCGGCACCGGTCTGCGGCTCAACGACCCCTACGCTTTAAAGGATATCCGTATCCCTACTGTGGAGGAGACCGCCAAAATTGCCAGACAGGCCGCCGATGATAAAATCAATATGTTGGTCCGGCAGGCCAAAAAGGCATCTATGGGGCGGACTGTGATCTAGTCCGCCCCCTTTGACCGCAAAAAAGACACGCCTGAAGGCGTGTCTTTCTTATGTTCTCTTACCCCTTTGCAAGGGTAAAGCGGTCCACCAGCTGCTTCAAGCTGGCCGCCTCGGCGGACAGCTCCTCACTGGCCGCGGCACTCTCCTGCGCGGTGGCGCTGTTGGTCTGCACCACTGCGGAAATCTGATCCACACCCTCTGTTACTTGGGTAATGGCGGCGGTCTGATCCTCTACTGCCCGCACCACAATGTCCATCTGCGCAGTCACCTGACCGGCGCTCTCACTGGTCCGCTCCAGAGCCTCGGTCACCTTGCTCACCGCTATGCTGCCCTCTTCAACAGCCTCAATGGAGCCTCCAATCAGCTCCTTGGTCGCCTTGGCAGCCTCGTCAGACCTGGAGGCCAGGTTGCGCACCTCATCGGCCACCACAGCAAAGCCCTTGCCTGCGGAGCCCGCCCGGGCGGCCTCAACTGCCGCGTTCAGCGCAAGAATGTTGGTCTGGAACGCAATGTTTTCAATCGCGGCAATAATTTTGGAAATTTCCTCGGAGGATTTGGAAATTTTCTCCATGGCCGCATTCAGTTCCTTGACGTGCTCCACGCTGACGCCCAGCTGAGCACCGGCCTGACCGACGAACTGCCCCGCCCTCTCTGAAGCAGCGGCGGTCTTCTTTGCGCTGGAAGAGATATCGGTGATGGTTGCCGCCAGCTCCTCAATGGCGCTGGCCTGCTCCATGGAGCCCTGGCTCAGCATCTGAGCGCCGGTGGAAACCTGACCGCTGGCAGAGGATACCTGACTGGCAGAGGCATCAATCTGGCGTATGGTGTTGCTCAGCTCCACCTTTAATGTGCGCATGGACCCCAGAATACTCTGGTAGCTGCCCACATAGGCGTTCCGATGGGAGGATTGAATATCAAAATTCTGATTGGCCATCTCCGTGAGCAGATAACCAATATCATTGATAATCGTGTTCAGCCCAGACACCATCTCCGCTGTGGAGCGGGTCAGCTCTGCCGTCTCATCCTGGCCGGTGACCTGCGGGACGGGGGATTCCAAGTCGCCCTGCACCAGCAGCTTCATCCGCTCGGCACAGGCCCGCATGGGCACGCTGACGTTGCTGGACAGCTTCATGGCCACCACAATAGAGGCCAGAATAGCGGCCACAATTACCGCTATATTGATAATCATACCAAAGTATGTATCGGCCAGGTAGTCGGTCTTCAGGGCGGTAACAGCCACGCTCCAGCCATCGGTGCCGCCCACAGGCGCATAGGCCGCAAAGCGATGCCCATCTGCAGCGCGGAAGCTGCCAAAGCCATTTCTCCCCTGCCGCATTTCCGCGTGGATGGCGGCCAGCTCCTTCAGGGAGGAATCGCTCTGGATCTCTCGCTCCACGTTCTGGGTGGTAATGGTATCCAGTGTAATATCAGCAATCGTGTCGCCCGACTTGTTAATCATATAGGCCCGGCTGTTCTGGCTGACCTGGATGGAGGAAACAATGTCATTCAAAAAGGTCTCTGGCGGAACAAAGTAGACCACGCCTACAATCTGGCCGCCCTGGCTCCCGTTGGCATAGAGGGGGGCCGCAACCATGATGGACAGCTCCCCCGTAATTTTACTGACAAGCGGTTCAGAGACGTAGACCGTCCCCTTCATGGCCTGCTGCACATATTCCCGGTCAGAGTAGTCCTTCCCGTCAAAAATGCTGTAGCCGTTGGCGCCAATGATATTTCCCCGCTGAAAGCCGTGCATTCCAACGCGCTCGTCAATGATGGCCCGCTTCTCCGCCACGGGCACGGAGGCGTCGGACAGCTGGGGAATACAGCCCGTGTCCATAGCTACATTTTTATAAGCGATCAGTTCCTGCTCGATACGCTCCGCCGCCAGCACTGCGGTCTGGCTCATCATCTGGTCCACAGTGGCAATCGTGCTTCTGTAATTCAGTGTAATGCTGAACACTCCAACTGTCACCAGCGAAATGAGGACTGTTGCCATCAGGCAGACTGTAATTTTTTTCCTGATACTGTTCATTTTCATCACTTCACACCTCAATAAATCATTACTGAACCACACACTGGCCGACATGGCTATTTCTTATTATATGGGCTGATCAGGCAGCTTGTCAATGCTTTCCACTCATTTTGCGCTCCGCCTCAGAAATAAAAATTCCTCAGGTTCCCTGGAGCTTCAGGGAAGAGAATCCTTCACTCCAATTCCTCCCGGTGTGACTGGAAAAACCGCCAGTAGCTTTGGACATGCTCCAGCTGCGTCCAGCGGCAGGACTTGACAGGAACACTGTCCAGGTCATAGATTTTGGCTCCCTGCATGGCCAGCAGGAAGGGTGAATGGGTGGAAATGACAAACTGACAGCGGTAGAACCGGGCGGAGTCCTCCAAAAAGGCCCGGAGCTCCTCCTGGAGGCGTGGGGAGAGACTGTTCTCCGGTTCATCCAGCAGATACAGGCTTTCCTCCTGAATCTCTTTGGTGAAAAAGGCAAAGGCGCTCTCCCCATTGGATTTCTCTACCACATCATTCATCACCCGGTCCCGGACATACCGGGAACCGGTATGCCGCTGGGCGTCCACTACCTGGCGCAGACGGTCCAGATCCTCCATGGAGTGCATCTGAAAGCTGGCATACCGGGCGTCGGCGTACTCCTCCAGCAGCTCCTTGCGCCGGTGGTCGATGTTTTCGTTGATATACCGCAGGTCCAGCAGGTAGTCGAAGACGTCGTCGCTGGTGATAACCCTGCTGTTTTCCTTCGCTTTCCGGAAAGCGGGAGCGGTCTCTGCCTGGCACATGTCCAGATAGCCTCCGAAGAAGGAGCTGCGGTTGAACACCGTCCCCCGGCGCAGGCCCAGCTTCTCCCCCATCAGATTCAGGATAGTGGTCTTGCCGCTGCCGTTGCCACCGCACAGGATGGTGACAGGCTCCAGCTCCAGTGTGGGAACCTCCCGGCTGAAAAAAATGCCGAAGGGGTACCGGCTGGTGTAGCAGGTGCGCTTATTTTCCCAGCTGTGTGCCAAAAAGTTCAGCTCCTCGTCCTCCCTTGGGAGGGAGAACCGGGTCAGATAAATCATGGGTCCTCCTATTCATTCCAAACGGCGGGCTGGAGCCGTTCCGCCTGACACACCCTGTAGGCGCGGCGGGGCGGCTCCCTGCTCAAACATGGCCGCCCCCTTCCCTTGGGGGAGGCCTTCACTTCCGGCTGTCCGCAAAAAGTAAGAGAGAGGTAACCTTCTTACGTTATCTCTCCCTTACGCGGCGGTTCTTATCGATTAGCCCTTGCTTTTAATGTACTCGTCAATGGACTTGGCTGCGGACTTGCCGGCGCCCATAGCCAGAATCACTGTGGCTGCTCCTGTGGCGGCGTCACCGCCGGCGAAAATGTTGGGACAGGAGGTGCAGCCGTGGTCGTCGGCCTGTACGCAGCCCTTCCGGGTCTTCTCCAGGCCGGGGGTTCCGTCATAGCTCATGGGATTGGGCTGGGTACCCAGAGACATGACCACAGCGTCCACTTCCATCTTGAACTCGCTGCCCTCGACGGCCACCGGGCGGCGGCGGCCAGAGGCATCGGGCTCGCCCAGCTCCATCTTCACGCAGGTGATGGACTGGACGTGACCGGTCTCATCCCCCTCAATGGACACAGGGTTGGTGAGCAGGTCGAAGATGATGCCCTCCTCCTTGGCGTGGTGGACCTCCTCGGCCCGGGCGGGGAGTTCGGCCTCGGAGCGGCGATAGACGATATGGACCTCGGCCCCCAGGCGCTTGGCGCACCGGGCGGCGTCCATAGCCACGTTGCCGCCGCCCACCACGGCCACCTTCTTGTTGTGG
>JAAVYL010000018.1 GCA_022791075.1 Lawsonibacter sp.
CACCTGAAGCGGCGTTTTTCGCCGCTTTTTTTATTTTTCCCGCAGTTTTTACAGTTATGCAAGGGGCGTGACACGGGCTTAACAGGGGTGAAAAGTAATAAAACTTCTAAGACCTTGGGAAAAACAGAGAAAAATATTAACTTTTCGGACTGTCATTTCTGAAACAGCACTCCCTGGATTTTCCCAAGACGGCCCCTCTCATGGCCGAAAAATTTTGTAAGGAGGAATATCCGAATGAGAAACCTGAAGCGGGCTCTCAGCCTGACTCTCGCCTCCGTCATGCTGCTCGGCATGATGATCGTGGGAACCAGCGCGGTGAGCTTCAACGACGCGGACGAGATCTCCAACGTGACCGCGGCCACAGTGCTGCAGGAGCTGGAGATCATGGTGGGTGACGGCGAGAACTTCATGCCCGACCAGATCGTGACCCGTGGCCAGATGGCCATCATCGTCTGCAAGATCCTGTACGGCGACCGGCTGAACGTCAGCCAGTTTGCTGACAGCACCCAGTACACCGACGTTCCTGCCAACAGCTACTTCAACGGCTATGTGAATCTGGCCACCAGCCTGGGCATCATCTCCGGCTACGGCAACGGCCAGTTCGGCCCTGGTGACCCTGTCACCACTGCCCAGGCCGCTCTGATGCTGACCAAGGCTCTGGGCTACTTCCAGGGCAAGGAGCTCACCGGCGACTGGGCCACTGACTCCATGACCGCCATCACCCAGGCCACCAAGCTAGGCCTGTTCGGCAAGCTGAACCTGGACAACAACGACGGTCTGAGCCGCGACAACGTGGCCGAGCTGACCTTCAACACCATCACCAAGGCTGTCCCTGTTATGTACAACAGCATCTGGGGTGTGTACTACACCGACAGCGACAACGTGCTGGGCGGCACCAAGTTCAACTATCTGGACACCCTGGCCTTCACCAAGTTCGACCTGGTGTATAAGCAGGGCGACGACAACTTCGGCCGGCCCACCACCAAGTGGGGCATTGGCAGCGTCAGCGGCAACAGTGCTATCGATGCCAGCGGCCACCTGTTAGACAGCCAGGTTACCATCAAAGACACCTTTACCGAGGTGGCGGACGAGGCTACCTACACCTTTACCAGCAAGGTGACTGCTAAGAAGCTGGCCGACACAGTCGGCCGCAGCACCGCCCGGGGCTATGACTGGACTGTGAACGGCACCGATGCGGATATCGTTGACTGGACCGAGGATGACAACGCCATTGGCGAGTCCGGCAACGGCGTTCTGACCCAAGTCTTTGTGAAGACCGAAGATGGTGAGACTCAGGCCCGTCTGTTCACGATTCCCTACTACGTGGCCAAGGTGGACGGCAGCTACAACACCTCCAAGAAGGAGCTGCGCATCGCCAGTCTGGTAGACGACGGTGCTGTGGATCTTCCCGCCAAGACTGAGACCACCCTGTCCACTGACGACTTTGACAACCTGGCTTCCTTTGAGGACGGAGACTATGTCCTGGTGACTGTGTACAACAAAGAGGTCCAATCCATCGAGAAGGCCGACGTCATCACCGGGGACGTGGAGGGCTTTGTGTCCAAAAAGAACGTCACTGTGGACGGCGAGGAGTATAAGTACACCAAGGGGTACCGCGCCGACGTGGACGGCGGCTACAAGCTGGACACCGAGTATAATGTGGTCCTGGATAAGTTTGGCTATGTCATCTTCGCCGACGGCGTTGAGGGCAGCGACGACTATATCTACGTGAACAAGAGCGGCTCCCTGGGCGGTGCCAGCAAGAGCGTTGAGGTCGAGGGCGTCTTCCCCGACGGCCGCAAGGAGACCGTCACCCTCCACAACGACACCAAGGGAAATCTAAGCATCAATGATACTAATTGGGCTAACGGCACTGTCACCGAAGGCTGGTACAAGTATGATATGAAGGGCGGCAAGTATCTGCTGTCCAACATCGACGTCGGCGACAAGGTGTCTGGCACTGTAAGCAACGTCGCCACCCAGATCACCGAGAACGGCAAGTCCACTGTCCGCTACTCTGACACTGCCGGCCAGTCCGTCCCCGCCAACAGCGGCACCACCTTCATCGTGATGAAGGGCAGCGCCGTCACCACCTATGACGGCGTGCGCAATGTTCCCGACATCAAGGCCAAGGAGGCCGACGCCGGCATCACCGTGGCCGTGATCAAGAATGATAAGGGCTATGCCGACTACGTGCTGATCAAGGGCGACAAGGATAAGCTGAGCTCCTCCGGCAGTGCTGCTGGTGAGTACATCTTCATTGTGGACGCCGACCGGGTGCGCAACCGCAAGCACTCCAATGGCGAGGACACCGTGTATGAGTACGAGGCCGTTGTCAACGGCGAGGAGAAGAGCATCCTCTCCACCAGCAACAGCTGGGAGGTCGGCCTGTACACCGACGTCGCCTACGACGGCAGCTATGTGGACGACATGACCAAGGTCAGAGGCGCCGGCGACGACGACTTCCAGGCCTTTAACCTGGGCCAGGGCGCCAACCTCAGCTTTGACAAGGCCGTCCTGAGCTGGGGCACCGACAGCATCACACTGGCTGAGGGCTGCAAGGTGTGGACCACTGACGGTGATAATCTGGACACCTCCAGCGGTACCGGCCTGGCCAGCGATTACAAAACCGATAAGCTGAAGGGTGAGATTTATCTGGTCATCTCCAATAACCAGGCCACTGAGGTCTATGTGTATACAGAGACCGTGCCTGTTGATCTGCCTGGCATTGGTGTAGTGCCCGATCCCGAGACGATTCCTACTCCCAGTGGCGAGAACTGGAGTCAGGAGGTAAGCTTTGACGGCACCGATGTGAAGGTTAAAACCCCCATCACGATTCCTGAAAGTGGGAACGTTCTTGGTATGAGCAAGGAACAGTGGGGTTTGAAGAATGCTGACGGAACCGATGCAGAAAAGGCCGTTCTGCTGGGCCTCAACAATCCGGGCAACTGCACAAGTGTGCGCAGCCGGTATGCTGGGAAGTCCGCAGGCTGGAATGAGTACACCTTGACCGTGAATGACGGGTACGCCCTGCTTGTGGGTGTTACACCTGGACAGACCGTTGAGGTTGAGGTGCAGTGGAAAGTGGACGGCTCCAGCACCTGGAGTGATTCCATCGTCTACACCATTACCTGTGATCCTTCCCCTGCGGCGTAACACGAAAAAAACAGCTGTCAAAGATAAGCTTGACCCCTGGGCTTAGCCCGGGGGTCTGCTTTCACTCACACGAAGGCGATATACCGGAACGTATCCTTTGCGTTGCAGTATACATACTCGTCGTCGTTGTAATACACACGAAATCCGCTCTCTGTGAGCTCCAGGCCGGTATTGCTGGAGGTGGCGATGGGCTGGCCCGGGTATGCAAGTCCGCCATTCAGGTGCAGCCGGGAGAAGAGAAAGCTGACAGCCCCGTCAGCGCGAAATACCAGCAGCGCCCTGGGCTGAAAGCCCAGCTCAATGTATTGGGACGGCTTTCCGTCTCCGGAGTAGGAGCCAAAGACCATTTGGGGCACGGTGTGGGCCACCTGCTCCACCCGGGCCTCCAGGGCCCGGAGCGCCGAGACCTCCGCTTTCTTGTCTTCCACCGCCCGAATGGCCGCGTCAATTTTGGCGTTGTTCTCGTTGAAGTCGGTGCGGAGCACCTTGTCCTCCGACTCCCACTGGCTGAGATTGTAATTGGGTGTGTGATTCATGATGATTCCTCCTTTTGTACTGGGGAGTATCCCCTGACATAGGCGGGCAGAGGGCAAAAGTTGCACGTTTCCATACAACTTATGGAAATTGAGGGAAACCATGCCCAAAAACGGACAAGGGCCCCCGGCTTGACGCCGGGGGCCCTTGCTGTCTGTACAAGGAGGAGGGTTTACTCCAGCATCTGGACTACCTCAAAGACCAGACCGTCACAGTGCTCCTTCCGGGGGATGCCTGCGTCGTGGGATTTTTTCAAGAGGGCGGCGCAGTTGATGTCGCCGTGCTCGTCCAAAAACCTGCGTCTGAACGCATCCGCCTGCTCCGGGGGATAGCTGGTCGTTCCCAGCACCATCAGGGCTCCTGTGAGCGTGCCGCAGACCGAGCCGCAGCGCATCCCGGAGCCGAAATTGGCCCCCAGGGCGAAGGCCTGCTCCTCTGTAATCCCCATCTCCTGGGCAAAGGTGACCAGAACGGCCTGACAGCAGTTGAAGTGTACGTCGGTGCGGGCGCGGAGCTCCTTGACTTTTTCCAGGTGTGTCATGATTTTCTCTTCCTCTCTAATTAAAAATATCCGGTGTGTCAGCGAACAGCTGACGCACCCGCTCCAGCACAGGCCGGTTTTCCGGCCGGGTGAGCTGGGGGTCCTGCTCCAGCAGTGTCCGGGCGGCCTGCTGGGCCTGGCTGAGCAGACGCATGTCTCCGGACAGGTCGGCCAGCTTCATCTGGGGCAGTCCGTGCTGCCGGCTGCCGAAAAAATCTCCCGGCCCCCGGGCCTTCAGGTCCTCCTCGGCAATCCGGAAGCCGTCCGTGGTGGAGGCCAGAGTGTGCAGCCGCTCCATGGCCTCCCGGCTGCGGGTGGAGGTGATGAGGACGCAGTGGGAGGGGTGGCTCCCCCGGCCCACCCGGCCCCGGAGCTGGTGGAGCTGGCTGAGGCCAAAGCGGTCGGCGTTTTCAATGATGATGAGGGAGGCGTTGGGCACATCCACCCCTACCTCCACCACAGTCGTGGACACCAGCACCTGAGTCTGGCCGGAGGCGAAGGCGGACATGGCCGCCTCCTTCTCCCTGGGCCGCATCCTGCCGTGGAGAACATCGACACGCAGGTCGGGAAAAACCTCCCGCTGGAGCTTTTCCGCATAGGTCTTCACGGCCTTGAGGTTCAGGGCGGGGGACTCCTCCCCGGGAAGGGCGGCGTCTGGATTCTCCTCCACAGCGGGGCAGATGATATATACCTGCCGCCCCTCTGATACCTGCTGGCGAACAAAGTGATACATCCGCTGCCGCTTATCCTCCCGGACCACATAGGTGGAGACGGGGGTGCGGCCAGGGGGGAGCTGGTCGATGACGGACACGTCCAGATCTCCGTAGATCATCAGGGCCAGGGTGCGTGGGATGGGGGTGGCGGACATGACCAGCACGTGGGGGGGGAGGCTTTCCCCGCCCTTGGCGGCCAGCGCGGCCCGCTGGGCCACGCCGAAGCGGTGCTGCTCGTCGGCGACGATGAGGGCCAGGGCGGCGAACTCCACCCCGTCAGAGATGAGGGCGTGGGTGCCCGCCACAAAGTCGATTTCCCCGGCGGCCAGTGCGGCCCGGGTTCTGCGCTTCTCCGCTGCGGGCATGGAGCCGGTGAGCAGCCCCACCCGCACCCCGGCGGGGGAGAGGAGGGCGGACAGGGACCTGAAGTGCTGCTCCGCCAGCACCTCTGTGGGGGCCATAAGGGCGGCCTGATGTCCGCTCCTGGCGCACAGCCACCCCGCATAGGCGGCCACAGCGGTTTTGCCCGAGCCCACGTCCCCCTGGACCAGCCGGTTCATGGGCCGGCCGGAGGCCATATCGGCCGCGGTCTCGTCCATTACCCGGCTCTGGGCGCCAGTGGGGGAGAAGGGCAGCAGGGCGAGAAACTCCTCCTTGGGCCGGAGAGGGACGGTCCGGCCCGCTCCGCCCTGGTCCCGGCGCTCCTTGAGAAAGCACAGGCCCACAGCCAGATAAAACAGCTCCTCAAAGGCCAGCCGCCGACGGGCCAGGGCCAGGGCCTCCTCGCTTTCCGGAAAGTGGATGTTTTTGATGGAGAACTCCGCCGCGGCCAGCTGGTACTCCTGGCGGATGTGCTGGGGCAGGGTCTCCGCCGCCCCGGCAGCGCAGGGTAGGGCCTGACGGGTGAGAGAGGCCAGCAGGTGGTTGCTGATTCCCGCTGTCAGCCGGTAAATGGGCATAATGCAGCCGGTAAAGCTCTGCCGGTCTGTCCGCTCAAAGACAGGGTTGACCATGGTGCGGCGGCGGCCTTGCTCCTCCACAGCGCCGTAGAAGATATACTCCTCTCCGGCCCGGATGGCCCGTTCCATATAGCTCTGGTTAAAGAAGGTGAGGTGGAGCGCCCCGGTGTGGTCCACCACCTTCACCTGAACCAGCTCCAGTCCCGTGCGGATGCGGGACAGCCGGGGGTGCTCGGCGGCCATGGCGGCAACGCACACCCGTCCCTCCAGGGGGGCCTCCCGAATGGTATATACCCTCCGCCGGTCCTCATAGTCCCGTGGGTACCAGCACAGCAGGTCGCCGGCGGCGGTCAGCCCCAGCTTTTCCAGCCGTTTGGCCCTGGCCTCCCCCACGCCGGGAAACTGGGTGAGCGGGGTACTGCGGGTGATCTCCATGGGGAAGGCCTCCTCTCCTGTTTTCCCTATTCTACCACAGCTTCCGGGGGGAGTAAAGGCGAAGAACAGAACCGGGCGCCCCTCTGGGGCACCCGGTCTGTGGATTTACCCGTTGACTATAATTATCATACAAACGGTTAGTACGATGAGCAGAGCGTCCGATAGATAAGAATAGAACTTACGCTGCCCCTCTCGATATTTCATGATCGTGTCAAAAATGGACCAGCCAATGGCCAATGCCCCCGCCAGATTCGCCAGCCAGGTGATCTTACGTAACACGTAGATGAGAAGCATGATGCTTACAATCCGGGAAACTACATTAGTGATTTTTTTCTGTCCATATTACGATACACCACACCCTTCTGGGGCTTAACAGCTGCCTGCGGTCCTGGTCACAGAGCATCTTCTTATACGCTTACATTGTACCACCTTTGATTGTGCGTGTCAACTAAAATTTTTGATTTCTACAATATAAAATTCTGTATTTCAACCAAACTCTTCGGCGTTGGGAAAAACCGGGCGTCTCCCTTTGAAGGAGGGGAAAACCGCGCCGGGGATATTTTTAATGGGCCTTGCCACACAGGGCGGAGTCCGATATAATGTAGGGGCGGCCTGTGGCCGCCCGCCGAACACAATTCACCGGAACGGGAGGCCGCGTGCCGTCCCCTACAGAGAAGGAGTGCCACTATGTCCGAGTACATTTTAAACCTCCTCCCCCTGCACGAGGGGGAGCGGGAGGAGTTTGAAGCCATTGCGCCCCAGGCTGTCCATGCCTGCGCCCGCCGAAGCACTGCTACGCCGGAGCAGCTGGCCGCTGCCACGGTGATTCTGGGCTGGCCCCGCCCCAAGGACCTGCAGAAAGCCGTCAGCCTGAAATGGTTTCAAACCATGTGGGCGGGGGTGGATGAGTATGTGGGCTGGGTGCCGGAGGGGGTTCTGTTCACCTCCTCCAGCGGCTCCAACAGCCGCAGCGTGGCGGAGCACATGCTGGCCAGTCTGCTGGCGGTGTGCCGCGGCCTGCCCGTCTATCGGGACAACCAACGGACCCACATCTGGAAGGATGAGGGGGCGGCCAGAACCCTCCTGGGGGCTGAGGTCCTGGTGGCGGGGGCGGGAAACGTGGGCTCCGTCTTTGCCGGGCTGTGCCGGGGTCTGGGTGCCAGAACCGTCGGGCTGAAGCGGCGGGTGAATGGCTCAGTGGAGGGCTTTGACCAGGTATACCCCATGGAGCGGATGGACGAGCTGCTGCCCCGGGCGGATGTGGTGGCTCTGGTTCTGCCCCACTCTCCGGCGACGGTGGGGCTGATGAACCGGGAGCGCATCGGGCGGATGAAGGATGACGCAATCCTGCTCAGCGCCGGGCGGGGGTCGGTTCTGGACCAGGAGGCCCTGGCGGAGGCCATGGAGGCGGGAAAGCTGTGGGGGGCGGCCCTGGACGTCACCGAACCGGAGCCCCTGCCCCCGGACAGCCCCCTGTGGGATGTGCCGCGGCTGCTGCTCACCCCCCATGTGGCGGGTGGAATGCGACTGGAGATCACCCGCCGGAGGTGCGTGGAGATGGCCCAGGAGAACCTGCGCCGGTATCTGGCCGGAGAGAAATTAGAAAATGTTGTAAAGCTGTAAAATAACGAGCAGGCTTGCCCTTGTCAGCGGCAAGCCTGCTCCTTGTCTGGAATATAAAGCAAAACCTCTTCCACTTTGCAGTCTAAAATTCTGCAAATATCATTCAGCGTCACTGTGGAAATATTTCGTCCCTGCTTTAAAGAATCCAGCGTTCCCTTGCTGAAGTTGTAATCCTTAATAAGGCGGTAGGTTGTGATTTTTTTCCTGCGCATGGTCTCCCACATTGGGGCATAGGAAATCACAAGAAACACCTCCTTGTGATTTCCATTATATTTTGCGCATTACATATTGAATATTCCCGATATATCGGGTATAATCGAAATTCAGGATTAACCGGGGGCATATGTGTGTGTATGGGGATCAGACAGGCCCCAGCGCACTGCGTTGGGGCCTGCTGTTAATCCTTCCAGTCCCACCAGCTCTGCTTGTCCGGCGGACATGCGCCATGCTCGGCAAAGTAGATGGCCAGCCGGTAGGCATACAGCACGCACCGGTCCACCTGACAGCCCTGAGACAGGCAGTCCTGCTGGTACAGCGCCTCCGGGTCCTGGCCCTTGAGGCTGTCCAAGGTGGGACAGCCGATGCGCTCCAGGCGCCTGGCCATACTGGGCCCCACGCCTGGAATCCTCTGCAGCTCGGACTTCATCAGAACTCCGCGTTGCCCACGGTGCGGGGGTGGGGCAGGGTATCGCGGATGTTGTTGATCCCGGTGAGGTACATCACCATCCGCTCGAAGCCCATGCCGTAGCCGGCGTGGCGGCAGGAGCCGAAGCGCCGCAGGTCCAGATACCACCAGTAGTCGTGGGGGTCC
>JAAVYL010000019.1 GCA_022791075.1 Lawsonibacter sp.
AGGGAACCGGTCCGCATAGGCCAGCCAGTCAAACTTGCCGCTGTCCACAATACAGCCGCCCACACCGGCTCCGTGACCGTCCATATATTTGGTGGTGGAGTGGGTGACAATGTCGCAGCCCCACTCGATGGGCCGGCAGTTGACAGGGGTGGCAAAGGTGTTGTCCATAATGAGGGGCACGCCGTGGGCATGGGCGGCCTTGGCAAACTTTTCGATGTCCAGCACTGTGAGGGCGGGATTGGCGATGGTCTCGCCAAAGACGGCCTTGGTGTTGGGCTTGAAGGCGGCGTCCAGCTCCTCCTCAGAGCAGTCGGGCTCCACAAAGGTGAAGTCGATCCCCATTTTCCGCATGGTGACATGGAAGAGGTTGTAGGTGCCGCCATAGATGGTGGAGGAGGCGACCACATGGTCTCCGCAGGTGGCGATGTTGAAGATGGCGTAGAAGTTGGCGGCCTGGCCGGAGGAGGTGAGCATAGCGGCAGTGCCGCCCTCCATATCACAGATTTTGGCAGCTACCATGTCGTTGGTGGGGTTTTGCAGCCGGGTGTAAAAATATCCGCTGGCCTCCAGGTCGAAAAGCCGGCCCATTTCTTCGCTGGTGGCGTATTTAAAGGTTGTGGATTGATAAATGGGAATCTGCCGGGGCTGGCCGTTGTCGGGGGTGTAGCCGCCCTGGACACATTTGGTGTTGATTCTGTAATCGCTCATGGAGAATGCCTTCTTTCTTCGAGGTGTCTGCGCCTGTCTGGCGGGGACGAGAGATTTGTTCCAGCTTCTAAGAGTAAAGGGAAATGAGAAATTTGTCAAGTATTTTTGAAGGAATGGGGGCGGTTTTCCCTATGAGGCGGCATCTGCCAGCTCATCCCACAGGGCCGCCTCCCGGGCGGCCAGCTGCTGATGGCTGCGGTAGCTGACGCGGCGGCCCTCGGCGGCGATCTCTACGATCTCAACCCCCTCCGCCTGAGACAGGGTGAGGACGATGCAGTAGTCGGCCAGGGTCAGGGAGACGTCGGTCAGCGCCCCGTACTGCTCCGACAGGTTGACCAGGAGCACCCCTGGCTGCTCGTCGTCCATGGCGCACTGGCGCAGGGCGACCCCTCGGGGAAAGGGGGAGCGCAGTCCCTCCTGGGTGGGACCCGCCAGCAGTGCAGACAGCAGTGCCTCGGGCTGGGGCGGCGCCTCCCCCTCGTAGGGCTGACTGGAAAGCGCCGGACCGTGGCCATAGCCGGCTGTGCTGTCGTCCACGGGGAACCACAGCCGGATGCCTCCCTGTTCAGCCTCCTCCCGGCTGGCACAGGCGGACAGCGCCAGCGCCAGTATCAGTGCCAGGGCCAGACAGCTTTTTCTGCTCACTGCTCCGCCCCCTTTCTGTCCTGCTTGGGCTCACAGCGGGGGAGACCCGCGGTGAACAGGCTGCCCTCCGGATTTCGCGGCCTGGCAGTAACCCAGCCGCCGTGCCGGCGCACGGTGTCCCGGACAATGGACAACCCCAGCCCGGTGCCGCCGGCGGCCCGGGACCGGGCCTTGTCTACCCGGTAAAAGCGGTTAAACACCTTGGGCAGATCCTCCTCCGGGATGCCCACGCCGGTGTCGCCCACCTCCAGCAGGATCTGGTCCCCGTCCGGATACACCGAGAGGAAGACCTTACCCCCGGGGTAGTTGTATTTAATGGCGTTTTCCACCAGATTGAAGCAAATCTGGGACAGGTCATCCTCCGTACACAACACAACGCAGCCCGGCTTCAGGTTTTGCTCTACGGAGACCCCGGCGGCGTCGGCTACGGGCTGGAGGAGGGACACGATCCGCTCTGTCACCTGAGACACATCCACAGCCCACGCATCTCCCACAGGCAGGCTGTCCAGCCGGCTGAGGGACAGGAGATGCTCGGTGATACGGGTAAGGCGCTCCGCTTCGGCGCCAATGTCGGTGACGAAGTCCTGCACCATCTCCGGATCCATCTCGTCGGTCTGGAGGATGGAGTCGGCCAGCAGGCGGATGGAGGCCAGAGGGGTTTTCAGCTCATGGCTGGCGTCAGAGACAAAGCGGCGGCGGACCTCCTCCGTAGCCTGGAGCCGGTCGGTCAGGCTGTTGAACTCCCCGGCCAGCTGGGCCAGCTCATCCCGGCCGACAGGCTGGAGCCGGTGCCCATACTCCCCCTCCCCCACAATGCGGAACGCCCGGAGAAGGGCTGCGATGCGGGCGGTGAGCACCTTGGAAAACAGAGTGCTCATCACCAGGGTGACCGCGGCAATGACCAGAGAGATGGTGCGCAGATTCTGCTGCAGGCTGTACAGCAGCTCTCCCTGGGCCTGGTCTACCTCCAGGATGTAGATGGAGCCGATCACCATGCCCCGATAGACAATGGGCATGGCGGCGGTAGAGGTGAAGACCCGGTCGGTGTATCGGGAGTAAAACACGTCGCTGCCCCGCAGGGCGGACACCACCTCCTGATACAGGGCGTAGCGGTACTCCTGGGGCGGGGGGGATTCGCCCTCCGGGAGCTCCTGGGGACCCGGATTTGTGCTGTCGTACAGGATGAGGCCCGCCGGGTCGGTGACCAGGATGCGGGTCAGCCCCATGCTGTCCAGCATGTTCATCACGCGGGCCACCTGGTCGGAGGACAGAGACTCCAGCTCCATGAGCGCGGAGGCCATGACCGCTGTCTGGCTTTTCAGCGAATCCCGCTTGGAGGCGAACAGCAGGTCCTGAGAGGCCAGTACCGGGTAGGTGTTCAGCAGCAGCAGCACCACGACAAAGATGACCAGATAGCTCATGGCATATTTCATCTGGAGGGAGAAAAAAAACGGGACCTTGTTTTTCTTGTTCGTGGGGGAACCTCCTCTCAAAAGCGTCTCTGTGTAAGAAAACCTCAGACCTTTGCAAGATAGTAGCCCACACCCCACTTGGTGCGGATATACTCCGGGCTGGCGGGGTCCAGCTCCAGCTTCTCCCGCAGGCGGCGGACGTGAACGTCCACGGTGCGGTAGTCGCCGATATACTCGTATCCCCACACTACGTTGAGCAGGTTCTCCCGGCTGTATACCCTGCCCGGATTGCGCAGCAGCAGCTCCATCAGGTCGAATTCCTTGGCAGTAAGCTCCACGGGGGTGCCGTCCCGCCAGGCGGACCGGCCGCCGGTGTCCAGCCGGATGTGGCCCGCCTCCAGAATGGCCTCTGGGTGCTTCAGCTCTGCCGCGCCGGAGCGGCGCAGCAGGGCCCGCACCCGGGCCTTCAGCTCCAGAATATTGAAGGGCTTGGTGATATAGTCGTCAGCGCCGCACTCAAAGCCCATAATCTTATCCGTATCCTCCCCTTTGGCGGTGAGCATGATAATCGGGACATTGGAGAACTCACGAATGCGCATACAGGCCTGGAGTCCGTCAATTTTTGGCATCATCAGGTCCAGCAGGATCAAGTCGAAGCTCCCCTCCCGGGCCAGTGCCACTGCCTGCTCTCCGTCATAGCCTGCCTCCACCTGATAGCCCTCGTGCTCCAGGTTGAACTTGATGCCCTTTACCAGCACCTGTTCGTCATCAACTACCAATATTTTTGACATAACGTAACCTCACTCATTTCCTGCGGCGGCGTATTCCCTCAAATTTTCCAGGATCACCGGCCCGATGCCGGATACCTGCTCCAGCTGCTCCACGCTCTGGAAGGGGCCGTGCGCCTCCCGATAGGCGATAATGTCCTGCGCCCGCTTTTCGCCAATACCGGGCAGGCGCTGAAGGTCATAGACGTCCGCCGTATTGATGTCGATGGTCTCGCCGGGGAGCAGGCTGTCCGGATAGAGGTCCTCCTCCGGGGCGGAGGCCGGTATCTCCATGGGGCGCTGGGCGGTATTCACCTGCCAGGGCTCTGGGGTGCTGGTCCGGGCGGCGAACCACGTGCCACAGACCAGGATAAAGCCGGCCAGCAGAATCAGGATTTTTTTGGAAAATTGGGATGTTTTCTCCATGCTCTGTTCCCCCTTGCGCAGTCAGGCTCTCTTTGTTATAATAGAAACCGGGCTCCGGCACCAAATTTAAGAAGTTCTTAATTGCCTTTTTTCGCCGGATGGACTATACTGGACCTGTACTACCCTTATTATAACATACATACGGAGAATTTCCTATGAAAAAATATCGTTTTCTTTCCATGCTTCTGCTCGCTGTCACAGTCCTCTCCCTTCTGACACCCATCTCCGCCGCGGCCCAGGAGGACCTGGACCTTTTCTGTACCCATGCGGTGCTGCTGGACGCCAACCACGGCGAAATTCTCTATGACGTAAAGTCGAATGAGCGGGCCTACCCCGCCAGCACCACCAAGCTGATGACCTGCCTGCTGGTGATGGAGGCCATCCAGGGGGGGCAGCTGTCGCTGGACACCCAAGTCACTGCGGGTGACACCACTTATCAGGGGCTGACCGGCAACTTCTCCACGGCCCACATCAAGGTTGGAGAGGTGCTGACGGTGGAGGAGCTGCTGTACTGCCTCATGCTCCCCTCCGCCAATGAGGCGGCCAATGTTTTGGCTGTGGCAGTGGACGGCTCCATTGAAGACTTCCTGGCCCATATGAACCGCCGTGCGGGGGAGCTGAACTGTAAGGGTACCCACTTTACGAACGCCCATGGGATGCACGACGAGGAGCACTATACCACAGCCTATGATCTGGCCCTCATCATGAAGGCCTGTCTGGACCACGAGATGTTCCGCACCATCACCGGAACAGCCAGACACATTGTGCCGGCCACCAATCTGTCTGGCGAACGGGAGATCTATAATACCAACGGCCTGGTCTCCAGCTGGACCTATGGCGGCTATCTCTATGACAAATGTATTGGCGGAAAGACGGGGAGCACCGACGCGGCGGGCCGCTGTCTGGTGGCTGCCGCTGAGGATGGGGACGAGGTGCTGATCTCGGTCGTCCTGGGCTCCGGACCGATGCAGGTTCCCGGGGAGGAGAAGCTGAAGCAGGGCCAGTTCCGGGAGAGCGAGCGGCTGCTGGAGTACGGCTTCAGCAATTTTCACCGGGTGACCATTACCCGGGGGGATGAGCCGGTGGACAAGGTGAAGGTTACCATGTCCCGTCAGGCGGACGAGGTCAACGTCAAGGCCCAGGGCTCCATTACCAAGACCCTGCCCAAGTCCATGGACCTGGATGACATTGAGACCAATATCCACCTCTTCGCCGACGAGGTGGAGGCCCCTGTAGAGGCGGGGGAGGTGATGGGAATCATGACCCTGTCCTACGAGGACGAAGTCTACGGCAAGCTGGATCTGGTGGCGGTTACCTCTGTGGAGCGGTCCGAGCTGCTCTATAAAAAACAGCAGTTTTTCGACTTTTTCCAGAGCACCGGCGTGCAGCTGGCTCTGCTCTGCGCCGGGGTACTGGCGGGGGTCATCGCCCTGCGGCTGCTGGTTTTCCGCAAGCGGCGCCGGCCATACGCCGGGGCCGGTTCCCGGGTACGGGGCCGGGGCAACTACAGGGGCACGAGACGGTAATTTGAAAAACAAGGACCTCTCCCGGCGGGAGAGGTCCATACTTTTATTTCAGTTCAGGATGATACTGGGGACAGGTACACTTTTTCCACTTCAGGCCGGAGCCGCAGGGGCAAGGGTCGTTGCGGCCGATCTTGACCACCTTGCGGACAGGCTGTTTTTTCACCGTGCCGTCGCCGGAACCGCTTTCGCTGGTGACCTTGGCCACCCGCTCCCGCTTGACCTCCTCGTTCTGGCGCAGGCGGACCAGGAACAGCCGGCGCAGGGTCTCCTCCTGAATGGCGGCCACCATGTTTTCAAACATCTCGAAGCCCTCTTCCTTATAGGCGACGACCGGGTCGTTCTGGGCGTAAGCCCGCAGGCCGATGCCCTGGCGCAGCTCGGTCATGGCGTCGATGTGGTCCATCCAGTACTCGTCCACCACCCGAAGCATAATGACCCGCTCCAGCTCCCGCATGAGGGGAGGGGTGATCTCCGCCTCCTTGCGGGCATAGGCCTCCCTGGCCTTTCCGCTGACCAGCTCCACCAGACCGTCAGCGTCGTGCTTCTGCAGCTCCTCGCTGGACAGGCGCAGATCGCCGGGGGCGAGGAACATGGAGCGGAAATGGGCGATGGCCTCCTGGAAGGACTCCTCGTCCATGTGCTTCTGCTCCCCCATGTGCCCCAGAACAGCGTGGGACACCATGGTGTGGAGCATGTTCTGGATGGAATTCTGCAAATCCTCTCCATCCAGCACCTGCTTGCGCTGCTTATAGATGATCTCACGCTGGGTGTTCATCACATCGTCGTACTGGAGGACGTTTTTACGGGTCTGGAAGTTCCGGGACTCCACCTGCTTCTGGGCGTTTTCGATGGCGCCGGAGAGCATCTTAGCGTCGATGGGGGTGTCCTCGTCCACGCCCAGCTTCTCCATCAGGTTATACACACGCTCAGAGCCGAACAGGCGCATGATATCGTCCTCCAGAGAGAGGAAGAACCGGGTCTCGCCGGGGTCGCCCTGACGGCCGGCGCGGCCGCGCAGCTGGTTGTCAATACGGCGGGACTCGTGGCGCTCAGTGCCCAGGATAAACAGGCCGCCGGCCGCGCGTACCTTGTCGGCCTCCTCCTGGATCTCTGCCTTGTATCTGGCCTCCGCCTCGGAGAATTTTTTCCGGGCGTCCAGAATCTCCTGGTTGTCTGTCTCTGCAAAGCCTGTGGCCTCGGCGATGAGCTCATCACTCATGCCCGCCTTGCGCAGGTCGGCCTTGGCCAGAAACTCGGCGTTGCCCCCCAGCATGATGTCGGTACCGCGGCCGGCCATGTTGGTGGCCACGGTGACCGCGCCGAACTTGCCCGCCTGGGCCACGATTTCAGCTTCCTTCTCGTGGTTTTTGGCGTTGAGGACGTTGTGCCTGACGCCCCTGCGCTTGAGAAGGGCGGACAGCTCCTCCGACTTTTCGATAGAGATGGTGCCGACCAGCACAGGCTGGCCCTTGGCATGGCAGTCCTCAATCTGGTCCACAATGGCCCGCAGCTTGCCGGAGACATTTTTATACACCACATCGGGCTGGTCAATCCGGGCCAGAGGCCGGTTGGTGGGGATCTCCACGATGTCCAGCTCATAGATGGTGCCGAACTCCTCCTCCTCGGTGAGCGCGGTGCCCGTCATGCCGGAGAGCTTGCTGTACAGGCGGAAATAGTTCTGGAAGGTGATGGTGGCCAGGGTTTTGGACTCGTTGGCAACCTCCACGCCCTCCTTGGCCTCAATGGCCTGATGAAGGCCCTCGTTGTACCGGCGTCCGAACATAAGGCGGCCGGTGAACTCGTCCACAATGATGACCTGGCCGTCCTTGACCACATAGTCAATGTCC
>JAAVYL010000020.1 GCA_022791075.1 Lawsonibacter sp.
GCAAGCGCCTGGGGGCCAAGACCCTCTTCGCCACCCACTACCACGAGCTCACCGCCCTGGAGGGGGCCGTCCCCGGGGTGAAGAACTACAACATCGCCGCCAAAAAGCGGGGCAGCGACGTGATTTTCCTGCGGAAAATTGTCCGGGGCGGGGCCGACCAGAGCTACGGCGTGGAGGTGGCCAGGCTGGCCGGAGTGCCCGACCGGGTGGTCAAACGGGCCAGGGAGATTCTGGAGGAGCTGGAGTCGGGGAACGGCCCTGTAACCGGCGGGCGGATGATATCCGCCCCTACAGAGGACGTTGCCCAGGTGTCCCTGGGGGACATCGGCGGGGAGTCCGTTTTGAAAAAGCTGCGTATGACCGACGTGAACATCCTCTCCCCCATTGAGGCGCTGAACCTGCTGGCTGAGCTGAAGCAGGACCTGAACGGAGGCTGAGGGGGGAGGCCTGCCCCACAGGACATCCGGACCTGCCGGCCCCCAAGCAGACACGGCTGACCCCGGAATCCCTGCAATATGAGATATAATAGAGGTAATGTATGCCAAACATCCAAGTATTAGACCCCCATGTGGCCGACCTGATCGCCGCCGGTGAGGTGGTGGAGCGGCCGGCCAGCGTGGCCAAGGAACTGATGGAAAACGCCATCGACGCCGGGGCCTCCGCGGTGACGGTTGAGGTGACCCACGGCGGGCTCACCTTCCTCCGGGTGACCGACGACGGGAAGGGCATCCCCGCCGGTCAGCTGAAGACCGCTTTCCTCCGCCACGCCACCAGCAAGCTGCGCACCGAATATGACCTGGAGGCCATCGGCACCCTGGGCTTCCGGGGGGAAGCCTTGGCGGCCATCGCCGCCGTCTCCCGGGTTGAGGTGCTCAGCCGGACGGCTGACACGGACCTGGGGGCCTCCCTGGCCCTGGAGGGGGGCGTCCCCGGACCTGTGGAGGAGGCGGGCTGTCCCGCAGGCACCACCATGGTGGTGCGGGACCTGTTCTTCAACACCCCCGCCCGGCTCAAGTTTATGAAAAAAGATGCCGCTGAGGGCGCCGCCGTCTTTGCAGTGGTCCAGCGTGTGGCCCTGTCCCACCCGGAGGTCAGCGTAAAGTTCATCCGGGACGGGAAGCAGGAGCTGCTCACCCCCGGAGACGGCCAGCTGAGGTCCGCCGTCTACGCCGTGCTGGGCCGGGAACTTGCCCTGGGCTTCCGGGAGGTGAGGTCCGCCGGAGAGGATATGTCAGTGGACGGCTTTGCCTCCCTGCCCGCCTGCTGCCGGGCCAGCCGGAGCTGGCAGTTCTTCTTCGTCAACGGCCGCCAGGTGAAATCCCCCCTGATGATGGCCGCCCTGGAGGAGGCGTATAAGAACCAGAGGATGGTGGGCAGGTTCCCCGGCTGCGTCCTCCACCTCCGGACCAAGCTGAACGCCGTGGATGTAAACGTCCACCCCGCCAAGACCGAGGTGAAGTTTGGCGGGGAACGGGCGGTGTTTTCCGCGGTGTATCACGCGGTGCTGTCCGCGCTGGAGGGGGCGTCCCACCCCCAGGCGGCCCTGAAAAACACCGAGATTTCCAATGTCCGCCAGCAGGACACCGTCACCCCGAACCAGATCCGTATGGGCACGCCCGTCCCCCCCTCGATGGTGGAGGCGGCCCGAATCGCCGGAGGGGAGTCTCCCCGTCCGCCTGCACCTGACAGATCCCCCTCCAGGGGAGCCAGGGCGCCCTCCTCCGCTGTGGTCCGCGTACATGACAGCAGCTATACACCGCCCGCCCCCGTCCCCCCGCAGGGGCAAAAGCCTCCTTTGGCAAAGGAGGTGGCGCGGGCAGAGCCCGTGACGGAGGATTGCGTTTCGCGCGGAGAAACATACGAAGTAAAACAGGCTTCTGAGCCTTTGTGTGCTTCGCACAGTTCGGCTCCGACGAAATCAAGCCTCAGTCAGCCTGCGGCTGACAGCTCCTTTCAAAAGGAACCTTTTCCGCCTGCGAGCGGGACGGAGGACCTCCCCTGGCGGGTCGCCGGGGAGGTGCTGAACACCTACATCATCGTGGAGCGGGGGGAGACGGTCTATCTCATCGACAAACACGCCGCCCATGAGCGGATGAACTTCGACCGGATGAAGGCCGCGGGCTACGACCCCATGGCCCAGACCCTGCTCACCCCGGCTGTCTGCCGTCTGGCCCCGGACCAGCGGGAGGCTCTTCTGGCCCGGCGGGACCTGCTGGAGGAGTTCGGCTTTGAGGCGGACGAGCTGGGCGAGGACCTGGCGGTGCGCCAGGCCCCCTTCGACATCGACCCGGCGGACATCCCCGCCGCCCTGGAGGAGCTGGCTCAGCGGCTGCTCACCACTGGGACCGCCGACCCCGCCGCCGCCCGGGATGAGCTGCTCCACACCATGGCCTGCAAGGCCGCCATTAAGGGCGGCTGGCACAGCGCCCCTCAGGAGCTGGAGCGCATTGCCGCCGCTGTTATGTCCGGCCAGGTAAAGTATTGTCCCCACGGCCGCCCTGTGGCTGTTGAACTGACCAAAAGGGAGCTGGAAAAGCAGTTTAAACGGGCGTGAGAGGAGGGTTTCCATGTCCTGGAACGAATGTCTCTATCAGTACCACAAAAAATATGGCGGGCAGCTTCTGGCCGGCGGGAGCGACGACGGCCTGCTGGTCTTTACCTGGAGGGACCGGCCCCTGGCTGTTGATTTGTCCGCGGAGGGCGGCGCCCGGGGCGGCACGTTCCGCTATGTTCGGGCCCGCATTCCTGTCGCCCTGGACAAGCCCTACAGTCTGACCATCGGCCCGAAAAAGCTGCTGTCCGGCGGGGTGAACGCAGTCCTACGGGCCGTGCCCAGCCTGCCGGAGACCGGCCTCCTGCCCTCTGACTTCGGCTTTCCCGAGATCACCCGGCAGCGTCTGATCCGCTCTGACAACTACGACTTCACCAAGCTGGTGCTGGGCAGCCTGGACCTCCGCAGCGCTCTGCTGGCCTGCCCGGAGGACCGGGTGAAGGTTCGCCCCGGCCCGGGGGAGGAGAGCCTGATTACCGTCTCCACAGCCTCCCCCGTCAGCGGCGGCATCTTTGATGACGACGGGGACTGGTCCCTGTCCGATGTGACAGACACCGCCGGGCAGAGGGTGGCAGGCAGCGCCGCTCAGCAGGCGGAGCTGGCGTTTTTCCCGCGGCTGGACCGCTTTCTGAACCTGGCCCGGACGGCGTACGACGCCCTTACGCAGTGGCGGATGTAACCCCCTATTGACATTTATCCCCAAGGAGGCGATGGCGTGCCCCCCAAAGTCTTAGTTATAAACGGTCCCACTGCCTCGGGCAAGACCTGGCTGGCCGTGGAACTGGCCAAGGCCCGCGGCGGCGAGGTGGTATCCGCCGACTCCATGCAGATATACCGCCGCATGGACATCGGCACCGCCAAGCCCACGCAGGAGGAGATGCAGGGCGTCCCCCACCACATGATTGACGTGGCGGACCCGGAGGAGGACTTCTCCGCCGCCCGGTATGTGGACATGGCCGCCCGCTGTGTGGACGAAATCCTCTCCCGGGGAAGGCTGCCCATTTTGGCGGGGGGCACGGGGCTCTACATTGACTCCCTCCTTTCCGGCCGGACCTTCGCCGCCTTTGACGAGGACAGCTCCCTCCGTTCCGAGCTGGAGGCCCGATACGCCCGGGAGGGCGGAGCCGCCCTTCTGGCCCAGCTGGCCAAGGCCGACCCGGAGGCCGCCGCCCGGCTCCACCCCAACGACGCCAAGCGCGTTGTCCGGGCCCTGGAGGTATGGCTGTCCACGGGCCGGACCATCACCGAGCACAACCGGGCGACCAGGGCCGTTCCCCCTCGCTACGACGCCCTCACCCTCACCCTGGACTTTGAACGCCGGGAGGACATGTGGAACCGCATCGACCGGCGGGTGGACCGGATGATGGCCGCCGGGCTGGCGGAGGAGGTACGCGCCCTTTTAGACAGCGGAGTGCCGGAGCGGTGCACCGCCATGCAGGCCATCGGCTATAAGGAGCTGGCCGCCGCCCTGCGGGGCAGCGGCGATCTCTCCGCCGCCGTACAGGAGGTAAAGCTGCGCTCCCGGCAGTACGCCAAGCGGCAACGCACCTGGTTCCGGCGCAGTCAGACGGCCAAACGGCTTCTGTGGGGGCCTGTCCCAAATTTGAGTCAGGCGCTCCAGACTTCGACAGCATATTTGGAAGAATTTGGTATATGATGGTAGCACTCAAAGGGCACACAGGCTGCCGGCCTCCGCCCTTAAAAGAAAAAAGGAGTGCTACTTATGTCAAACACACAGAAAACCAACAACCTTCAGGACATTTTCCTCACTCAGGCCCGCCGGGAGCGGCGAAATGTCACCATGTTTCTGATGAATGGCTTTCAAATGCGGGGCTACGTCTCCGGTTTTGACGCTTTCACGGTCGTTCTTGTAAGCGACGGAAAGCAGCAGATCATTTATAAACATGCCATCTCCACCATTGTCCCGGAGCGCCCCATCCCCCTGAGCGATGCGGGGGAGACGGGCGCGTAGCAGGAGCTTTCTCCGTTTTCACAGCGGGCCCGACCTGCATCCAGAAAGAGAGAACCCTATGAAGCAAGGAAAACCCCTTATTACCTTTGTGATTCTGATTTTAGCGGCCACCGTCGCCCTCTATTTCGGATACTATGTTTACAACTTTTTTTACGAGCCCTATCACACCGCCCAGGTCTACTCCTACACCGCACATGACAGTGTGGCGGCGGAGGGTCTGGTGGTCCGTCAGGCCCGGCTGCTCTCCTCCCCCTCCGGCATTCTGGAGGTCACCCGGACCGAGGGGGAGAAGGTGGGCATTGGGCAGCAGATTGCCCTGGTCTATCGGGACAGCCAGGCCCAGGCCAATCAGACCGTGATCGAGGAGCTGACCATGGAGGTGGAGCTGCTGGAGGAGGCGGTCGCCCAGACCGGCGATTTGGAGTCCGCCGCCCGCCTGGATGAGGACATTCTCCAGGCTGTGGTCAGCCTGCGGGCCTCCTATGCCCTGGGGGACTACACCCAGTTGCGCTCCCAGGTGATGGAGGTAAAAAGCAGTGTGCTGAAGCGGGGCTACACCTATGGCGACGGGCTGACTGTCACCGATTTGTCCGCCCAGCTCCGGGAGCTGAAGAGCCAGCTGGCCGTCCTCAGCCGCCAGTCCGCCCAGGCCACCACCCGGGTTACCGCCCCGGAGCCCGGCGTGTTCTCCAATTTGGTGGACGGCTATGAGTCCCGCCTCACTCCGGAGACCCTGCGCCAGCTCACCCCCGCCTCCCTTCAGGAGCTGATTGACAGCCCCGCAGGCGAGGACAGCGGCTCTATGGGCAAGCTGATCACCTCAGACACCTGGTATTTTGCCGCCAATCTCCCCGAGCAGTCCGCCGGCCGGCTGACCGTTGGACGGCCGGCCACCCTGCGTTTTTCCGGCGAGCTGAACCGGGACGTGGAGATGACTGTGGACCGCATCGGTCCCACCCAGGACGGAAAAACCCTGGTGGTCTTCTCCTCAAACCGCTATCTCACCCTCACCACACTGCTGCGCCACCAGACCGTAGAGCTGATTTTCGACAGCTATTCCGGTCTGCGCATCCCCAAGGAGGCCCTGCGTCTGGAGAAATATCAGCCCTCCGACTCCTCCGGTACCAGCTCCTCCGGCACCAGCAGCTCCGCCGAAAGCAGCCGGGTGGGGGTATACGCCCTGATCAATGGGCGGGCAGAATTCCGTGAGGTATCCATTGTCCACGAGGGCAGTGATTACTATGTGGTCTCCCCCGTGGCCGCAGGACGAAAGCTCCTCCGGGCCGGAGACACCATTATTACCTACGGCACCGGCCTCCAGGACGGCCTTCTGCTGGAGGGCTGACCATCCCAGCACAAACATCAATTTCCATTGCAGAAAGAAGAGATAATATGGATCTGTCCCAAAACGTGAGCGCGGTCCAGGCGCGGATCGCCGCCGCTGCCTCCGCCGCCGGACGCAGGCCGGAGGAGATCACCCTTTGCGCCGCCACCAAGGTGCAGACAGACGAGACAATCCGGGCCGCCATCGCCGCCGGGATTCGCCTGTGCGGGGAGAACCGGGTGCAGGAGCTCACCGCACATCAGGAGGCCAACGCCTATGCTGGCGCCGACGTCCACTTTATTGGCCATCTTCAGACCAACAAGGTCCGCCAGGTGGTGGGCCGGGTCTCTCTGATCCACTCTGTGGACTCTGAAAGGCTGCTCCGGGCGATTGACAGCCAGGCAGAAAGGCTGGAGATGGTCCAGGACATTCTGCTGGAGGTGAACATCGGCCGCGAAGCGAGCAAGGGAGGCATTTCCCCGGAGGCCCTTCCCGCCCTTGCCGTTCTGGCCCTGCAGTCCCCCCATGTCCGCCTGCGCGGATTGATGGCAATCCCGCCAGCCGCAGTGCTTCCCGGGGCCAACCGAAAATATTTTTCAGAAATGTACCATCTTTTTGTTGACATAATGAAGGAAATGTCGGATAATCATAATGTAATGGACTGTCTTTCTATGGGCATGAGCGCCGACTATGAGGATGCCATCGCGGAGGGAGCCACCCTGGTCCGGGTGGGCTCCGCCCTCTTTGGTCCCCGCCCCCCCATGGGCACCCCACGCTGACGGCCCCCTCTGCCCTGTTTGCCCTATACACATTTTTGTACACCTTGTACACCGGAGAAAAGAGGATTATCTTATGGGAATCTTTGATGAGTTTAAACGCCTGGCCCGCCCGTATGAGGATGAGGAAGAGGACGACTACGATGATTTTGATATCTCTCCCCGTCCGGTAGAGCGCCGGGAGCGGGAGCGTCCCGAGCGGATTGACCGTGAGCGCGACCGCGACCGTGACCGTATCCCCCGTGACAGCGGCTACAGCAGCTATCCCCCCCCCGCTCCCGAGGAGGAGCGCCGCAGCAACAAGGTGGTCAATATCCGGGCCGCCACCCAGCTTCAGGTGGTTCTGGTCAAGCCCGAGCGGTTTGAGGACGCGTCCTCCATTGCGGACCACCTGCGGGAGAAGCGCACCGTAGTGCTGAACCTGGAGTCCACCAACGGCGAGATTGCCCGCCGGGTGCTGGACTTTTTGGCCGGCGTGTCCTATGCCCAGGACGGCAAAATTAAAAAGGTGGCCATCTCCACCTACATCATCACCCCCTATAATGTGGACATCCTGGGTGACCTTATTGATGAGCTAGAGAACAACGGACTGTACTTTTAAGGAGGAATATGTCTGTCTGTAGAGGTCGGCGTCCTCGCCGGTCTCTGTTCGCGGTCAGGCAGCCAGGCGGGCTGCCAGAAAGGGCGGCCCTTACATAGAGAGCTGGAGGAACCACATCATGCTTACACCACAGGAAGTATCCGAGCGCGCTTTTCAGAAAGCGTCCTTTGGCGGCTATAATATGGCCCAGGTGGATGAGTTTTTAGACATCCTGACTGGGGACTATTCTGCGCTGTTCAACGAAAACGCAGTGCTGAAGAACAAGATGAAGGTGCTGGTGGACAAGGTAGAGGAGTACCGCTCTACAGAGGAGGCCATGCGCAAAGCCCTGATGGCCGCCCAGCGGATGGCCGATGACCTGGTGAAGGAGGCCGAACAGAAGAAGTCTGAGCTGCTGGCCCAGGCGGAGCAGGAGCTGCGGAACCGTCAGGCCGCTATCGCAAGGGATATGCAGGCGGAGGAATACCGTCTGCAGCAGGTTCAGCAGGAGACCGCCGCCTATGTGGAAAAGGTCCGGGCCCTCCACGCCAAGGAGGAGGAATACCTGTCCCGGCTGGAGGACCTGTGTCCTCCTGACGCCAAGCCCCACGTGGAGACGGTGGATGAGAAGGTCTCTGAGATTGACGACAATGTTCAGCGCCTGCTGGCCCAGGCCATGGAGGCCGCTGCCGCGGAAAATCTGCGGGCCAAAGCCGCTGAGGAGGAGCAGGACCTGACCGACACTGCGGAGTTTGCCCCTGTCTCCGCGTTGGAACAGGAGGAGGAACCGCCCCGCCCCTTCCAGGACCAGGAGGAGGACGGCTATGACGACTACAGCGACGACGACCCGCCTCCCCCCTCCTCCGGCAGCCGCATCAATTTCGGCGAGCTCCAGTTTGGCCGGGACTATGAAATTACCTGACAGGCGCGGCCTCTGCCCGCTCAGATAGGACAAGGGCGCTGCTATGCGCTATAAGCTCGCCCCATAACATCATTTCTCCAAATATTTTTACAAATGCCACACACCCCTCCCCCATCCGGGGGCAGGGGCGTTGTCGCGTCTCCATTCTCTGTCAAAAATCGAGGTGTTCCACGTGAAACTGCTTACTGCTGCCTTAAACCGCCTTCCCGAATTTCAGCAGCTCCTCGCCGCCCTGGAGGGGGGGCGGTCCCCTGTTGCCCTGTCCGGGGCGGCCGCCATTCACCGCTGTCACATCGCCGCGGGCATCGGCCTGATGAGCCAGCGTCCTGTTGTTGTGGTGTGCGCTGACGAGGGGGAGGGCCAGAAGCTGGCCCGAGATCTGGAGGCCTTTTCCGGAGCCCCCGTCCCCCTGCTGGGGACCAGAGACTTCACCTTTCACAACGCGGCCTCCATCTCCCGCCAGTGGGAGCACCGGCGGCTGGCGCTGATGAAAGAACTGGCCGCCGGCATGGTTCCCTTTCTGGTGGTCACGGTGGAGGCGCTGCTCCAGCGCACCATCCCCCCCGCAGTCCTGGAGGAGGCCTGCCAGGAGCTTCTGGTCGGCAGCGTCTGCGATCTGAATGAGCTGGCGGAGGGGTTGTCCGCCGCCGGCTATGTGCGGTGCGAGCAGGTAGAGGGAGTGGGTCAGTTTGCTCTGCGGGGCGGCATCCTGGACGTCTTCTCCCCCGGCATGGACGCCCCTGTTCGGGCAGAGTTCTTTGGCGACGAGATTGACGCTATGGGGGTCTTTGACCCCGCCACCCAGCGGCGGACCGAGAACATTGAAAGCACCCTCCTCCTCCCCGCCGCAGAGGTTTTGCCCCAGCTCTCCCCCGGCGGGCTGGCCGGGCTGTCCAAAAAGCTGTCTCAGCTGGCGGCCAAAGCCCTCCAAAACGGGAACAAGGCCCTGGCCGCCACCCTGGAGCAGGACGGGGAGGCCGTCGCCCAAGGCCGGGCCTTTCCCGCTCTGGACCGATATCTGCCCCTCGTCTACCCGGAGCTGGCCACTGCGGCGGACTATCTCCCCGGAGACGCCTGCGTCATCCTCGACCAGAGTCCCCGGATTGCCGACCGGGCCAAAAGCTACCAGTGGCAGCTGGAGGAGGACGTCAAGGCCCTGCTGGAGCACGGAGAGCTGGACGGCTCCTGCGGAGAGCTGGCCCGCACCTTCCCCCAGCTCCTCCAGCGCCTGGAGGACTTCCCTGTGGTCTATCTGGACTCCTTCACCACGGCCAGCTGCCCCACGCCTCCCAGAGAGCTGCTCTCCCTCACCGCCAAGCAGCTGCCCCCCTTTCTGGCCAGCCTGGAGACGGCGGTGCAGGACCTGGTCCACTACCAGAACAGCGGCTTCTCCTCTCTGGTGCTGGTGTCCGGAGAGCAGCGGGCCCTGGACCTGCAGGCCCTTCTGAGGGAGCAGAAAATAAAATCCGCAGTGGACTTTCAGCTCAAGGCTCTGCCCCAGCCCGGGGAGGTGGTTATCTCCCTGGGGGGCCTGTCCAGCGGCTTTGAATATCCGGGGATCAGGCTGGCTGTCCTCACCGAGGGGGAGAAAACCGCCTCCAGAAAGCCCCGCCGGCAGAAGGACGCCACCAACCGGCAGAAGCTGAAATCCTATTCCGACCTCACCCCCGGCGACCTGGTGGTCCATGAGCACCACGGCATCGGCCGCTATGTGGGGATGGTGAAGATGCCTGTGGAGGGGGTGGAGCAGGACTACGTGAAGATCGCCTACGCCGGAACCGATGTGCTCTATGTTCCCGCCACCCAGCTGGACCTGGTGAGCAAATACATCGGCGGAGGCGAAGACGCCAACGAGACCAAAAAACTCAACCGCCTGGGGGGCCAGGAGTGGGAGAAGGCCAAGAAAAAGGCCAAGCGGGCGGTGCAGGACCTGGCCAAGGGGCTGATCCAGCTCTACGCCCAGCGCCAGCGCCAGCCAGGCTACGCCTTCTCCCCCGATTCCCCCTGGCAGCGGGAATTTGAGGAGCAGTTTGAATACACCGAGACCGACGACCAGCTGCGGTGCATCGGGGAGATCAAGTCTGACATGGAGCGGCCCACCCCTATGGACCGGCTGCTGTGCGGCGACGTGGGCTACGGTAAGACGGAGGTCGCCTTCCGGGCCATGATGAAGTGCGTGCTGGACGGCAAGCAGACCGCCATCCTGGTGCCCACCACGGTTCTGGCCCGGCAGCATTACCTCACCGCCCTGCGCCGGTTTGCCAAGTATCCGGTGAATATTGACGTGGTTTCCCGCTTCCGCACCCCTGCGCAGATGAAGGAGACCCTGCGCAAGGTGGAGGCGGGCCAGGTCGATATCCTGATCGGCACCCACCGCCTCTTTAACAAGGATGTGCGCTTCAAGGACCTGGGGCTGCTGGTGGTGGACGAGGAGCAACGTTTTGGGGTACAGCACAAGGAGCGGCTGAAGGAGACCTTCAAGCAGGTGGACGTCCTCACCCTCTCCGCCACCCCCATCCCCCGGACCCTGAACATGGCGCTGTCCGGGATCCGGGATATGTCCACCCTGGAGGAGCCCCCCGCCGACCGTCAGCCGGTGCAGACCTATGTGCTGGAGCACGACTGGAACCTCCTGGCCGACGCCATGCGCCGGGAGCTGGAGCGGGGCGGCCAGGTGTTCTATCTCCACAACCGGGTGGAGACCATTGACCGCTGCGCCGCACGAATCCAGATGCTCCTGGGGGAGGACGCGGCCATTGGCGTCGCCCACGGCCGAATGACTCAGGAGGCCATTGACGATGTGATGGCCCGGATGACGGACGGGGAGCTGAACGTTTTAGTCTGCACCACCATCATTGAGACGGGCATCGACCTGCCCAACGTGAACACCCTCGTTATGGAGGACGCTGACAGGCTGGGTCTGGCCCAGCTCCACCAGATTCGGGGCCGGGTGGGCCGGTCCAACCGCCGTGCCTTCGCCTATCTCACCTATCGTCGGGGCAAGGTCCTCTCTGAGGTGGCCTCCAAACGGCTGGAGGCCATCCGGGAATTTGCCGAGTTCGGCTCCGGCTTCAAGATCGCCATGCGGGATCTGGAGATTCGGGGGGCAGGCAACGTCCTGGGCCCGGAGCAAAGCGGATTTCTGCTGTCTGTGGGCTATGACATGTATCTGAAGCTGCTGGAGGAGGCCGTCCTCCTGGAGCAGGGCCAGCCCCTGCCCACCCGCACCGAGTGCGCCGCCAGCCTCAGCGTCTCGGCCGCCATTCCGGACCGGTATGTTCCCTCTCCGGAGCAGCGGATGGATCTGTACCGGCGGATCGCCGCCATCCGCACCGAGGAGGAGGCCGATGAGCTGGTCGATGAGCTCATCGACCGGTACGGCGAGCCTCCCAGGCCGGTGAACAACCTGATCTCTGTGGCACTCCTCCGCTCCGCCGCCGGTCAGTGCCGCATCAGCGACATTGCCCAGAAGGGCGGCGGACTGATCTTCACCCTGGAGGAGTTCCGTTTGGAGCCCTTCTCCGCCCTGTGCTCCCAGGAGAAGTACGCCAAGCGGCTGCTCCTCATGCCTGGGGACACGCCTCGCTTCTCCCTCCGTCTGACAAAAAACGAGGACCCCCTCCGGGCCGCCCGCCAGACTGTGGAGGACTATGGAAAATTGCTGAGCCTATGACAAGGCGGCGGCCGCTTGGACGTATTGACATTTTTCAAACAAGCCCTAATCCGGCAGCTCTCCCCCGCCTGCTCAAGCTCCAAAATGACATCGGTGTCGAAGCAGGTGGTGAGGACGTCTCCGCACAGAATTGCCTTGCCCCACCCCCAAATCTGTGCTATGATAGGTTCCAGCGATTCTCTCGCAGGAAAGGAAACACACACATGAAAAATATGAAACGGCCTGCGGCCCTGACGCTGGCCCTTGTAATCACCCTCTCCGCCCTCGCCGGCTGCAGCGGCAAGGTCCCCGGCTCCTCGGCTGACCCCGGCAGCAGCTCCGGTTCTGCGCCCGGTTCCTCCTCCGAAGGACCCGGCGCAGTCCAGCCCATGGACCTAACCGGGGTGAGTGACCCCTATCTGTCCACTGCCGGAATGCCGGGCAGCACTGTTGTCGCCACTGTCGGCGGGGCGGACATCACCGCCGCCGAGGTGCTCTACTGGCTGAACTCCAACGCAGTTGCTTATCTGGATCAGTTCCAGGGCTACCTCACCGAGATCCCCTGGGACACCCAGCTGGAGGAGGGCACCCTGGGCAGTCAGCTGCGGGACGGGGCGCTGGAGGCCGCCGCCTTTTACCGCATGATCAACCTCACCGCCGGGAAGGAGGGGCTCTCCCCCTCCACGGACATCGATGCCAGCCTGGAGCAGGAGTTTGCCGACCTGACTGAGCAGCTGGGCAGCGAAGAGGCTGTAACCTATGTATTCTGGTCCAACCTGCTCACCCGTGATCAGCTGTCCTATCTGAACAGGAGCTCTGACCTGTACCTTCAGCTTCAGGAGCTGTATTACGGGGAGAACAGCGGCCATTACCCCACTGACGCTGAGGTTATGGCCTGGCTGGATGAAAACGGCTATTTTCGGGTAAAGCATATCCTGCTCATGACCGTTGATCAGAACACCCGGACCCCTCTGGACGACGAAACCATTGCCGAAAAGAAAGCCTCCGCCGCCGACCTGCTCTCCCAACTCCAGGCGGCAGAGGACCCCATTGCCCTTTTTGACCAGCTGATGCAGGAGCACAGCGAGGACGGCGGTCTGATTGCCAATCCAAACGGCTATATTTTTAACGAAACTGACTCTCTGGTGGGGGGCTTCCGTGAGGCCGCCCTGGCTCTGGATGTGGGCGAAATCTCCGACGTGGTGGAGACCGATTACGGCTTCCACATCATGCTCCGCCTGCCCATCGACCCCAAGGACTATCGGGTCAAGGTAGTTCAATCCCGGATGCAGGAACGGGCCGACCAGTGGAAAACGGAATACCCTGTAGAGAAGACAGCCGCCTTTGAGCAGATCGACCCCGCTTCCTTCTGGGAGCAGAGAACTGCTCTCAAAGCAGCGGTTGACGCTGTTATAAAGAGCAGCTCCAGCAGCAGCCAGGGCTGACCAAACCGAGGGACGCCCCAAAAGGGTGTCCCGTTCTGTTCCGGGCCCTGCCAGTCCGTTTTTCAGATGGATGTAACAGATATGTTACGGATTTTCCCCTGACGTAAAGACATGTTTCCGTAAATTTCAATAAAAAGCAGGGCGATGTAAACATATGTTGGTGGCCTTTTGACCAAAGGGAGGCTAATATGAAATTAGGACAACAGCTGCGGGATATGCGGCTCAAGCGGGGCCTGTCCCAGGAGTCCCTGGCTGAGGCAATGCAGGTCTCCCGCCAGACTATCTCCAAGTGGGAGATGGGGACGGTTCGTCCCTCTGCCAACAACCTGGCCCGCCTGGGTCAGGTGTTCGGCGTGTCTGTCGATAGTCTGTTGAACGAATGCCCGAAGCAGGAGGTCCAGTCTCCTCCTTCCCCCCACTGGGAGCCTCCAGCAGACTGTGAGACCATCCCGGAGCCAGCTTTTGAACCACCAGTGGAGCAAAGGGAGCTTCCCACGGTGCAGAGCAGAACGGATCGCCGCCGCACCCTCCGGCTAACTGCTCTGGCCCTGGTTATTCTGGCTGCTGAGGTGTTCATCGCCCTGCTGTCTGCCTCGGAGCGGGACAGCAGCTCCAGCTCTGTGGGGGAAGCGGCCGCCCAGGCCACCCCCATTTCACTGGTCCTGTCTTCGGTGAAGCGGGGACCTGTCCCCTCCCCGGCAGACAGCTTTTTCTCCTTTTTCTCCCAAATGCCTCGGGAGCAACTGGCTAATCTGAGGCCTGAGCTGGCCTATCCCGCTCTGAAGGAAGAAATTCTGGCCGCCCGGCGGGACATTGTCTTTGGCAGGCAGGCCTGGACCGTAGGCGGGGCCCTGTCCACCTTTGACCAGGACTCCGGCGCTGTGGAACCCCTCCCCGAGTTTTCCGACCTCTTCCCCGGCTGGGAGGTACCCGAGATCAAAACGGTCCCCACAGACGCCGGCCCCCCCGAGCAGGCCAGAACTCAGGTCATTGAACGGAACATCAACAGTGCCCTCTCCCTCACACTTGACCTTTCCGCCGGAAAACAGCTCTCCGTCTTTCAAGGCAATGACCGCGACGTCCGACTGTTCGCCCAGACCGATCCCCGGGACGACGCCCGGTATAATCTGGGGGTCTTTGACTCGGTTACTGGGGCTGGACTGGGGTGGGCACCCAATCTGAGCCGCCGCTCCCGGGGTGCAGTGCTCCATTCCCAGGCCGCTGTTGTCTATAATGTGCGGTGCAGCGTATTCAATCCAGAGGACGAGGGCTTCTATCACTTCCGCATTGACAGCAGCACCGCCCCGCCCTGAACGAAACCGATTTCAACTGAAAGGAAGAAGAACCATGAAAAAACTGCTATCCGCCGCCCTGGCCCTGACAATGATGTTCACCCTGGCGGCCCTCCCCGCCGCCGCCGCTCCAGGTGAGAAGCTGGAGGATCTGGCCTACCAGAACCTGGAGTCCGCTTCTCCGGAGCAGAAAGCGGCCATCCTGGCCGCCCGGGAGAAGATTATCTACGGCGGACAGTCCTGGACGGTTGACGGATCACTCTCCCTCATCGACCTGGAAACCGGCGCTGTCACCCCTCTCCCCGAGTTCTCCGATCTCTTCCCCGGCTGGGACCTCCCTGCAGTCCAGGTCGATCCGCCCGCGGACGCAGACCTGATTCAGGAGAGCGACAAAGGGGTTAACGCCAACCTCCACAACAGTGCGGAGATCGGATTTGGCCCGGCTGCCCAGTTTGCCGCTTTCTGGGGGTCAGGGAAGGCGGTCACCGTCACCCCCAAAACCGGCCCCCGAGCCGGCCGGTGCAATCTGGGCGTCTGCAGCGGAACTCGGCAGACCTCCCTGGGCTGGGCCTTTGGTCTGGATCCCCGGCAGCAGGCCCTCCAGGTCAGCACGGAGCAGGGCTCCTTCTACAGCCTGCGGGGCAACGTGTTCACGCAGGAGAGCCAGGGTTTTTACCACGTCAGCGTGGCGGGGGCGGGCAGCGTCCCCGGCCAAACGGAGGACAAGCCCTCAAGCGGCTATCTGGATCAGCGCACTGTGCACTTCCCGGCGGGACATACCTGGAAGGACGGCAGCCGGGCCTCTGTGCTTCCCATGCTGGATCAGGACCTATACATCCATGTGTCTCCGAGCCCGGAGAGCGTTCCCTATCATATGTCCATTTCCACTGCAAGCACACTCTTGGCCTGGTATCCCAACCTGATTCCCGGTCAAACCGGCGCGGTATTTCACGGTTCCAAACGTCTGGTAGAGGACCTGTGTGTCAGCGCGGCCCAGGCGGCGGATATGGAGCTGATCATCTCCAGTCAGCCCACCCCCGGCATCACCTATATCCAGGCCAATCCCTTTGCGGATATCCCCCAGGACGCAGACTACCTGGACGCCGTCCTTCACGCATATGCAGAGGGCCTGCTCTTCGGCACCGATACCAACACCTTCTCCCCTGACCTGCACTTCACCCGGGCAATGATGTGGGCAGTGATGGCCCGGCTGGATGGCGCACAGCTCCAGTCCGGCTCCCCCTGGTATGCCCCGGCCCGGGAGTGGGCTATGGCCGGCGGCGTCTCTGACGGCACCGCCCCCGACCGGCCGGTCTCCCTCCAGGAGGCCGTGGCTATGCTGCACCGCTACCTGGGCAGCCCCGCCCCCAACCGGCCTGTGGACGTCAACGAGTACGGCCCGGTCTCCGACTGGGCCCTGGATGCCATGCGCTGGGCGCTGTCCACCAATTTTCTCTATAACGTCATCGACCACACCGCCCCCACCGCCAGCCTCACCCGTGCAGACCTGGCAGTCCTGCTCTCCCGGTTTGCCATGGTGCCCTGAGGGGCTTTGCAGATTCATTTCAGGAGCGCCCCTGAAAGCCGTGTATTCCGCCCTTGTCAGCACCTGACGCAGGGCACTGCCAGCCAATTTCCCGTCCTTTTTAGCACAGGTCCAACAGCACCAGAAGGTGTCACAGTGAATATTGTACTCGCATTTGCTGCCACAATCATCATGGGCCGCGTCGGCAGCTGGTTCAGCGGCCCGGATTTTCCGGAGCTGGGCCCTGTTCTGTCCATCGCCACGATGGGCGGTTTCATCCTCTACGAGCTGCGGAAGCTGCTGGAGCAGCTGCGGGGGTCGCAGGAGGTCCAGCGCTGTCAAGCAGAGCAAAAATGCTCCCTGCTGGCCGCGTTCATCATGAGCGACCTGCAAAGCATGTTTGACCGCCTGAAGGGCTCCCACGGCAGGGACACTACCCAGGGGCCACGGCGGGATTCATAATAAATTCAGCGTTTGACAAGCGGAAAGAGCGCCCCGTCAGGGGCGCTCCTGTTATTTTTTCTCGCTAAAATACGTTTTGGATTGAATTACCGCTCCTCACGGAAGTAATTCAACCCCAGGGCGGCGGGCTGACCAGAGCCCTCCCGCTTGCGGACGGAGGAGGCGATGAGGACAATGGCGGTAATGAGGAAGGGCAACGCCTTGAACAGGTGGGGAGGCACAGCGTTGAGCCAGCCCAGGGCCCCAGGGAAGGCGCCGGCCAGCGCGCCGGAGTAGATCTGCAGGGTGTTGAAGAAGCCGAAGACCAGGGTACCCAGGACGGCCAGCAACGGGTTCCAGTTGGCGAAGATGACTAGGGCAATGGCAATCCAGCCATAGCCGTTGATCCAGCAGTTGGAGCCCTCAAAGGAGCCGCTCATATTCAGCGCCATATAGAATCCGCCCAGCCCCATAATCCCCGACCCGGTAATGATATGGAGGTATTTATACAGCAGGATATTCACCCCCACGGAGTCAGCCGCGCCGGGATTCTCTCCCACAGCCCGCAGGCGCAGGCCGGTTTTGGTGTAGCTCAGATACCACCAAACCAGGGCGGCGACAGCGATCCCCAAATAGACCAGGCCATTCTGAGAGAAAAATACCTTGCCTAAAACGGGAATCCTGGACAGCAGAGGTATTTCCAGCGCCGCAAAGCCCTGTACCAGTGCAGGGGCGCTGGTCATGGCAGGCCAGTCCGCCCCCATGCCCTTTCCAGTGAAGAAGTACAGCCCCAGGCCAAAGGTGGTAATGGTCAGACCAGTGACGTTCTGGTTGGCCTGAAAGGTGACTGTAAGCACCGAAAATAGCAGTCCGCACAGTCCTGCCGTCAGGAAGGCGACCAGCAGTCCCAGAAGCAGGCTGTTGGTCATGCACCCGGCCAGGTAGCCGAACATGGCGCCCACTGCCATAGTGCCCTCCACTCCCAGGTCCAGACTGCCGGATTTCTCCACCACAATTTCTCCCACTGTACCATAGAGCAGAGGGATATTTACCAGAACAATGTTGAACAAAAACAGGGTCAGCACGCTGATGGGGTCGTTCATTTCGTGCCCTCCTTTCCGGTCCGCACCGCCAGCCGGAAGCGGGTAAAGAAGTCCGCCGCCAACACAATGAAGAGGATTACCCCCTGGAGCAGGCTGGCAAAGTTGGAGTCAATGGCGGGGTAGGTGGTGCTGGCCGTTTGGCAGCCATACTGGAGGACCGTAATCAGCAGCGAAGCCACCACGATGCCCGCCGTATTCAGCTTGGCCAGCCACGCCACCACAATACCTGTCCAGCCCACGTCGTTGGTGGGGGAGGCGGACATCACCCCGGCAGAGGACACATGGAAGGCCCCCGCCATGCCGATGAGGGCGGCGGACAGGAAGATGGTGCGAATCACAATCCTCCCCACCCGCATCCCGGCATACCGGGCCGTATTGGGGCTGTCTCCCACCACGGCGATCTCATACCCGCGCTTGGTGTAGCTGAGATAGATGAAAATAAGTATGCACAGGACCAGCGCCACCACCAGCGACAGGTTCAGATTGAAGGGCCCGATGGGTATGGTCATCATCTGGGCGCTGTCCGGGAAGCGCGCAAACCGGGGCCGGGCGGACTCCGGATCCAGGAAGAAATTCCACTCCCCCTTGGTTTCAGCGAAAAACTGGAGAAAATAGAGGGCGATATAGTTGAGCATCAGGGTGAGCAGGGTCTCATTGGTCCCCCACTTCACCTTCAGCGCCGCAACGAACACTCCATACAGCCCGCCCCCCAGGGCGCCGCACAGGGCCATAACCAGCAGCATCAGCGGCTTCGGCAGGCTCTCTCCCAGCTGCATCCCGGCCACAGCGGCCCAAAACGCACCCATGATAAACTGTCCCTCACCGCCGATGTTCCAAAAGCGCATTTTAAAGGCCAGGGCCAAAGCCAGCGAGACGATAAGCAGCGGGACAAACAGGCGGATAAAGTTTTCAACCGCCCGCCAGGGATACCGGCTGCCGGGAATGCCCATGGTAAACATCTGCCGGTAGAAGGTGAGGGGCTCCACCCCCTGAACCGCCAGCAGCACCGCGCCAACCGCCAGGGCCAGGACCACAGCTGCGAAATAGGCGGCGGCCTGCCGGCCCAGGCTGGCATTCTCCCGCTTGACTACATGGAAAAGGGGCTGTCGGTTTTTCATTCCTCCACCTCCTCGGCCTCTCCGATGCGGCTGTCCCGGGCGTAGCCGGCCGGCTTGTCCTCATACCTGTGGGACAGGTCCAGGGAACCCGTCATCATCAGTCCCAGTTCCTCCTTGGTGGTCTTGTGGGCATGGACAACCCCCATCACCTTCCCATGGCACAGCACCATTATCTTATCACACAGATCAATCATCACATCCAGGTCCTCTCCCACAAAGAGGATGCCCACGCCGTCCTTCTTCTGCTGATTCAGAATGTTGTAGATGGCATAGGAGGAGTTAATATCCAGCCCCCGGACAGGGTAGGCCGTGACAATAACGTTGGGACCTGCCTTGATTTCCCGGCCCAGCAGCACCTTCTGCACATTGCCGCCGGACAGCCGGCGCACCGGCGTCTCTGAGGAGGGGGTGACAATTTCCAGGTCCTCCACCACCTGCCGGGCCTCCGCCCGGCCCGTCTTACGGTCCACAAACGGCCCCTTGGCCTGGTCATACTTCTTCAGCAGCATGTTGTCGGTAATGGACATGGAGGGAGCCAACCCCATGCCCAGCCGGTCCTCGGGGATGAAGGACATGGAGATGCCCTTTTCCAAAATGGCCTTGGGGGACAGGCCCACAATATTATCCCCCTTGTGTATCATCATGCCGCTCTCAATCGGCCGCAGTCCGGCGATGGCCTCACACAACTCCTTCTGGCCGCAGCCGGCAATGCCTGCCACCCCCAGAATTTCTCCCCCGCGGATATAGAAGCTCACGTGGTCGATGGCCGTGGCGCCCTCGTCACCCTTGATGGTCAGGTCCCGGATCTCCAGCAGCGGCCGGGTCTTCTCCACCACAGGGCGGTCGATATTCAGCTCCACCTTTCGGCCCACCATAAATTCGGTGAGCTGCTGCTCGTCCGTGGCGGCGGTATCCACAGTGCCGATATACTCCCCCTTGCGGAGAATAGCCACCCGGTCGGAAATTTCCAGCACCTCATTGAGCTTATGGGTGATGATGATAATGGCGTGGCCCGACTCCCTCATGCGGCGCAGCACATCAAAGAGCTTCGCCGTCTCCTGAACGGTAAGGACGGCGGTGGGCTCGTCCAGAATGATAATCCTGGCCCCGTAGTACAGCACCTTGATGATTTCCAGGGTCTGCTTCTCCGACACCGCCATATTGTAAACCTTTTTTCGGGGATCAATGTCAAAGCCGAACCGCTGAGTCATCTCACGGATGGCGTCGTACCGCTCCTTTTTCAGCACGGAACCCGACTTGTCGTCCCCCAGCCAGATATTGTCGGCGGCAGAGAAGACGTCCACCAGCTTGAAATGCTGGTGGACCATACCGATCCCCAGCCTCTTGGCGTCCTCGGGGGAGTTGATTACCACCTCCCGGCCGTCCACCAGAATATCTCCGCTGTCCGGCTTATAGATGCCAGACAGCATATTCATCAGCGTGGTCTTGCCCGAGCCATTCTCCCCCAGCAGCGCCAGAATCTCTCCCGGCTTTACGTTCAGGCTGATGCTTTTATTCGCTGCGACACTGCCAAAGCTCTTGCAGATGCCCCGCATCTCTATGGCGTATTGCTGCTCTCCCATTCAGTCCCCTCCCTTTTGTAGGGCAAGGGCTCTGCCCTTGCCTTGTCAGGGTTCCGCCTTGTTGGAGAGGCAAGGGCAGAGCCCTTGCCCTACATGCGTACCCTCTGCGTAGGGGCGGATATCATCCGCCCGCCTGAACCCCGGCACATGACCGGCGGGCGCATGATACGCGCCCCTACATACGTTCCTCTATAAAACACACGGGCCGGCCGGGAATTTCCGGCCGGCCCGGTTCGGGTCTGCGCATCGGCGGGGGGAGGGCTTAGCCCTCCTCAACCCCTGCCACGTTGTAATCCATGCCGCCGGTGATCACACTGTCCTCCACAGAGGGGCCGCCGGCAGCCACGATGACGTTGCCCTGGTTGTCCACCAGATCAGCGTCGGTCCTGACGATCTCCACCTTGCCATCCTCAGAAATGTTATAGGACAGCTTTACACCGGAGAACACGTCCCACTCGCCGGAGACAATCAGCTCCCGGACAGCGTCGATCACCGCCTGAGTATTGGGGGCACAGTTGCTGCTCAGGGGGGAGACATCCACAAAATTCTCCTTCAGGCCGGCATAGTAGGCGGGACCATTCATGTTCTCCACAAACTTGGTGGCGTCACCGTTGCAGGCAATAGCGGCCTCCAGGGCGGTCTGATAATAGACGTTCCAGTGCCAGACGGCGGCGGTGAGGTGGCCGTTGGGGGCCTGCTCAGTCATGTCGGAGTTATAGCCGCAGCCGAACACACCGTTCTCCTGAGCCACCAACTGGGGCTGGGCGGAGTCGCAGTGCTGGGAGATGACACAGCAGCCATAGGTGTCAATGAGGGCCTGGGCGGCCTGGCGCTCCAGGGTCTCATCACCCCAGGCGTTGATGACGTTTACATGAACCACAGCATCAGGGTTGACGGACTGGGCGCCCAAAGCGAAGGCGTTGATGCCGGAGCAGGTCTCGGCGTAGTCCAGGTTATAGGCGGCCACATAGCCGATATTATTGTTCTCCAGCTCCAGAGTCTTCATACCGGCGGCGATGCCTGCCAGATAGCGGGCCTGATAGATGCGGCCAAAATAGTTATTGAAGTTGGTGTCGTTGGACTTGTAGCCGGTGCCGTGGGAGAAGATGACGTCGGGGTAGTCCGCCGCCTTTTGCTCCATGGCGTTGAGATAGCCGAAGGAGATGCCGAAGACGATATCGGCCCCCTGGTTAACCACAGTGTCGATGGCCGTCGCCACAGCGGTGTCGTCTCCATCCGGCACGCCGTCTACAATGATCAGCTCAGCGGGGTCCATTCCCAGGGCCTTCATAGCCGTGGTAATGCCGTTGTGGTGCTGGAAGGTGTAGCCGGAGGTGTCGTTCTGGCTGTTGATGTAGATGGCACCCACCTTGAGACTGGGCTTGTTGTCCTCCGGAGTGGACACGCTGCTGCCGGGGTTGCTGGCAGAGCCGGGGTTGCTGGCGGAGCTGTCTTTGCCGTTGCTCTTGTCCCCGCTGCCGCAGGCAGCCAGAGACAGGCTCATCGCAGCGGCCAGAGCCAGCGCAAGAATCTTTTTCATTGGTACTTCCTCCTTAGTGTTCGTTCGTTTTCATCCTACCTTATATATTAAAACCGGGGTGCCGGTTTTAATCGACCCAATCGGAAGCGGACCTGCGTCAGTCGGCAAACTCCACGCCCCGCTCTTCACTCATGGCCTTCACCCGGGCCAGCGCCTCCACCCGGATCCCTCCGGCACGGATACGGTCTCCCCCGGGCTGGAAGGCTTTTTCAATCACAACGCCCGCCCCCGCAAGCCGGGCGCCAGACTGGTTCACCAGGTCGATGAGGCCCTCCAGCGCAGCGCCGTTGGCCAGGAAGTCGTCAATAATCAGGACAGTGTCCTCCGGGCCCAGGAACTTTTTGGAGACGATCACATCGTAGACCCTGCCATGGGTGAAGGACTCCACCTTGGTGGTGTAGACCTCTCCGGCGATGTTTTTGGTCTGACTTTTTTTGGCAAAGACCACCGGGCAATGAAAAAACTGCGCTGTGACACAAGCGATCCCGATGCCTGAGGCCTCAATGGTCAATAGCTTGTTCACGCCGCAGTCCGCAAAGCGCCGCTGGAATTCCCGTCCAATTTCCTCAAAAAGGGCAACATCCATCTGGTGGTTCAGAAAACTGTCCACCTTCAGCACGTCATTCCCCTTTACCGTGCCGTCCTGCCGGATACGCTCCTTGAGCAGCTCCATCGTCCCCCACCGCCTTTTCGGAAAATAACAATAGCCCGGCTTCCGGGCCAAATCCTTCTGCGGAAATTATCACGCCTGTATTATACAGGAAAGCCTTCTCATTTTCAATCCCTTTCTTCTCTTTTTTTTACAAAATTTGAATGTTTTTTCACAGTGCTCCGGGGCAGATTCGCCTGGGACCGGGTGTTCCCCGGGAAATTTTTTCCCGCTGTCAGTGTTCGACAGTCTATTTTCCATTTTATGGTAAACTATTTTTGTAATCCAACTGCTCCCTGTTCTGAGGCAGCTCCGACAGCAGACCCGAAGAGCTCGCTTCCTTGCAAAGCAATTTTGACAATACCAAAGAAAGGCGGGATTTTTATGTGGCCGCTGACCAAAAAAGGACTATTTGAGAATGGACGGGTACTCTTTCTCCCTGTAGATGTCATCCAGCCGAACCCCCATCAGCCTCGCCGCACCTTCGCACAGTCGGAGCTGGAGGAGCTGGCCGGCTCTATTCAGGAGTTGGGGCTGCTCCAACCCCTCACCGTGCGCCGCCGGGAGGGCCATTGGGAGCTGGTAGCCGGGGAGCGCCGCCTGCGGGCAGCCCGGCTGGCCGGGCTGGACACCGTCCCCTGTCTGTCCATTCAGACGGACAGCCAGTCCTCCTCCCTGCTGGCTCTGGTGGAAAACCTTCAGCGCCGGGACCTGGACTTCTGGGAGGAGTCCCTGGCCCTGCGCCGGCTGATTGACACCTACCATGTCTCTCAGGAGGAGGTGGCCCGGCGCATCGGCAAGAGCCAGTCTGCGGTCGCCAACAAGCTCCGGCTGCTGAAGCTTCCCCAGGAGGCCCTGGCGCTTCTCCGGGACGGCGGCGCTACGGAGCGCCATGCCCGGACGCTGCTGCGCCTGGAGACCCCCCAGCAGCAGCTGGACGCAGCCCGTCAGGCAGTGGATAACCGTCTCACCGTAGCTCAGACTGAGGCCCTGGTGGACGCTATTCTCGCCTCCAAGCCCAACCCCGCCCGGAGACGCCCCACCTTCATCGTCAAGGATGTGCGGCTGTTTCTCAACACCATAAACCACAGCATAGACGTGATGCGCTCCGCCGGTGTGGATGCTCAGTGCCGCCGCCAGGACAGCGACGAGGAGATCACCCTCACCATACATATTCCCCGCAGGGCGGGCTGACGTTTCACGTGAAACATCGGAGCTCAAACGAGCTTCGATGTTTCTTTTTAAAGAAAAATGCAAAAACAGTTGAAATCTTCTCTGGCGGTTGATATAATATCTCTCTGCAAAAACCTTTTTGCAGTTCAACTGTACCGAGGAGGCCTCTCCATGGGCAAAATCATTGCTGTTGTCAATCAAAAGGGCGGGGTTGGCAAGACCACTACCACAGTCAATATAACCGCCGCTTTTCACGACCTGGGCAAGCGGGTTCTGCTGTGCGACTTTGACCCCCAGGCCAATGCCACCTCCGGCATAGGTGTGGATAAGAACGCCGCCTCCCCCAACGTATACGATGTGCTGGTCAGCGGCGCCGACCCTGTCAAGGCCGTGGTTGCCACCAAATTCGGAGATGTGCTGCCCTCCAATAAGGCGCTGGCCGGAGCAGGCATTGAAATGATTGGTATGGACAACCGGGAGAAGCTGCTCAAGCAGGCTCTGGACGTTCTGGCAGACAGCTATGACTTTATTTTCATCGACTGCCCCCCCTCCCTGGAGCTTCTCACCGTCAACGCCCTGTGTGCCGCGGGCTCCATTCTGGTCCCGGTACAGTGCGAGTATTATGCTCTGGAGGGACTGAGCGATCTGCTGACCACTGTCCGCATGGTAAAGCGAAAGCTGAACCCCGCACTGGCTATGGAGGGCGTCCTGCTGACTATGTTTGACAGCCGCACCAACCTGTCCCTCCAGGTGGCGGAGGAGGTCAAGCGCCATTTCCCCGGGCAGGTCTACGCCACTGTCATCCCCCGAAACGTCCGTCTGTCCGAGGCCCCCAGCCACGGCAAGCCCATCTCCGCCTATGACCCCTACTCCCGCGGAGCCGAGGCCTACCGGATGCTGGCGGATGAAATGTGCTCTCAGGGCTGAGCGGTCCGGGTTGCTCTGGTCTATATCAGCTCGGGGAAGGAACCGCCCTGCGGACAAAGCATCTCATTTTATCAATAGAGGTAATAATATGGCAAAACGAACCAAGGATCTAGGCCTGGGGCGGGGACTGAACGCCCTGCTGGGCGACCCGGATCTCCCTGAGCAGAACGAGGGCTCTATCTCCCTCCCCATCTCTCAGGTAGAGCCGGGGCTGAATCAACCGCGAAAACGGTTTGATCAGGACGCCCTGAACGACCTGGCTGACTCCATTCGAATTCATGGCATCATTCAGCCTCTGACCGTCCGGCGGCTGTCAACCGGCTACTATCAGATTATTGCCGGCGAGCGGCGCTGGCGGGCGGCAAAATCCGCCGGACTTCAGGAGGTGCCCGCCGTCATCATCGAGGCGGATGACCGTAAGGTGATGGAGCTGGGCCTCATCGAAAACCTCCAGCGGGAGGACTTGAATCCCGCCGAGGAGGCACGCGGCTACAGAACTCTGATGGAAGACTATGGACTGACCCAGGAGCAGGTGGCTCACCAGATGGGCAAGTCCCGGCCGGCTGTCACCAACACACTCCGTCTGCTGGCACTGCCCGACGAGGTCATGCAGCTGCTGGAGGAGGGCTCCCTCTCCGCCGGTCACGCCAGGGCCATCCTGGGCGCCCCCACTGCCGCTCTGCAAAGAGAGACCGCCAAGCGGGTGGTGACGGACCAACTGTCCGTCCGGCAGACGGAAGCTCTGATTAAAGCCCTGCAAAAGGAGAAGAAAGAGAAGCCCAAGGAGCAGGAGGCCGACCTCTCCCTCTATCTGGGGGAGCTGGAAAAGAATCTCTCAGGCAGGCTGGGCCGGAAGGTAAAGATTGCCCACAAAGGCAAGAAGGGCCGGATTGAGCTGGAGTACTACAACGACCAGGACCTGGAGGCCCTGCTGGCACTGCTTCAGCAGCTGAATGCCGAAGGGGGTGGCTTCCATGCCTGAGGAGCACGCGGAACAGACCTGCCCGGTCCAACGGCCCCGAACCAGCCGCGGACAGCAGCGCCGCCGCCAGCGGTCTGTATTCCAGTATATCACCATTCTCTTTGCTGCGGCCCTTGTCCTGCTGCTGTACACCTTTATGATGGAGCGCCGGCAATTTGAACAGAAGCAGCAGGAAGACCAGGCCAACATCAGCGACCTCAAGCAGGAGTCCGTCTCTGCTGTCCAACGCCTGAAGGCGCTGATTGCAGAAAACGAACAGCTGAAGGAACAGCTGGCCGGTCAGGAGCAGCAGCTGAAGGACCTGCAGGACCGGCTCAGCCAGCTTGAGATTGATTACAACACTGCGGAACAAGCTAACATCTTTCAGGGCCACACCACAGAGGCGATGGACTGGTTCTGGCAGATCAATGAGGCCTACGTCCGAGGAAAAAACAGCCTTTGCCGCAGCTTGATCAATGAAATGGGAGAGGAACTGGCCGGTTACCTCCCCGATTACAGTATCACCGACAACAGCCGCCCCTCCCCTGCCAGCCGGTATCAGGAGATCTACGACAAGGTCATGAAATAATCGAATGTTTCACGTGAAACATTCAGATCCGGCCAGCGGCGGTCCGCGCCCCGTCTCCCCCCTCTAAAGCGAATCCGCTTTGGGTTGGGACCCGCCTGTACCGGCACAAAATACACCAAACAAGGAGAAATCAACATGCTCGACATTCGTTTCATCCGGGAAAACCCGGAGGCCGTCAAAGAGAATATCAAAAAGAAGTTTCAGGAGGAAAAGCTCCCCCTGGTGGACCAGGTGCTGGCCCTGGACGCTGAAAACCGGGCTGCTATGTCAGAGGCCAATGAACTGCGGGCCAGCCGGAACTCCCTGTCAAAAAAGGTTGGGATGTTCATGGGGCAGGCCAAAAAAGACCCCTCCAAGCTGGCCGAGGCGGAGGAGGCCAAGGCCCAGGTCAAGGCGAATGCCGACCGTCTGGCCGTACTGGAGCAGAAGGAGACTGAGCTGGCCGAGCAAATCCGCAGGATTATGCTGGTGATCCCCAACATAATTGATCCCTCCGTCCCTATCGGCCCTGACGACTCCGCCAATGTAGAGGTGGAACGCTTTGGCGAGCCGGTTACCCCTGATTTTGAGATCCCCTACCACACAGAGATCATGGAGCGGTTCAACGGTGTCGATATGGACGCCGCCGGCCGGGTATCCGGCAATGGCTTCTACTATCTCATGGGCGACATAGCCCGCCTCCATGAAGCAGTCCTGACCTACGCCCGGGATTTTATGATCAATAAAGGCTTTACCTTCTGCATTCCCCCCTTCATGATTCACGGCAACGTGGTGGAAGGCGTCATGAGCCAGACCGACATGGAAGCTATGATGTACAAGATCGAGGGGGAGGACCTGTATCTCATTGGCACCAGTGAGCACTCCATGATCGGCAAATTTATTGACCAGATCATCCCCGAGGCCAGCCTGCCCCAGACACTCACCTCCTACTCCCCCTGCTTCCGCAAGGAAAAGGGCGCTCACGGCATTGAAGAGCGGGGCGTTTACCGCATTCACCAGTTTGAAAAGCAGGAAATGATTGTGGTCTGTACGCCCGAGGACTCCATGGACTGGTATGAAAAGATGTGGCGGTACTCCGTCGAGCTGTTCCGCTCCCTGGACATCCCCGTGCGGCAGCTGGAGTGCTGCTCCGGCGATTTGGCCGATTTAAAGGTGAAGTCCTGCGATATTGAGGCCTGGTCCCCCCGGTAGCAAAAATACTTTGAGGTCTGCTCCTGCTCCAATCTGGGCGACGCCCAGGCCCGCCGGCTGAAAATGCGGGTCAAGGGCGAAAAGGGGACCTATCTCCCCCACACCCTGAACAACACTGTCGTGGCCCCTCCTCGAATGCTCATCGCCCTGCTGGAAAATAACCTCCAGGCTGACGGCAGTGTAAAAATTCCGGAAGTCCTCCGCCCCTATATGGGCGGACTGGCTCTCATGACCCCTAAAAAATAAGGGTATCAAATTACCAAGAAAAGGCGGTGCAACATGGGTATTTTTTCTTTCCTCACTCACGATGACGACGAAGACGAAGAGAACGACAGCATTGAAATCGAAGCTTCTGCAGACATAGAACGCGATTCGGACCATGCCCTTACGGGAGAGCTGTTTGAAGGAATGCGGCTGGACGTCATGGATAAGGACGGCAGCCCTCTCCTCTCCGGACGGATCACCTCCTTCGACCCCGATACGCTGTCACTGGGGCGGCTCCCCGGCGAACTCTCCTTTAAAATCTCCCCGCTGGGCACCACAGTAAGCCTGAGCGGCTACGACAAAAAACTGATTCCTATCTGTCTCAGCGCCACAGTTTCCGAGTCCACCCGGACAACCTTTGTCCTGAAAAATCCAAAGGTAGAGAGCCACTCCGAGAACCGGGACAACTTCCGTCTTCCCTACAGCGCGCCAGTCTCGCTTTACCGCAAGGAGGACACCCACTTCAAATCCCCCGAGGACTGCCTGCTGGTCAATATCAGCACCGGCGGCTGCTGCGTCCAATCCGAATATATCCACATGGAGGACGAGGTGCTGCGCATTCGGGTCAAGCTGGACGAATACGCACCCTTAAACTTCCTGGGGCAGATTATCCGATGCGTGGAGCACACCCCCGGCGTATTCTGGTATGGCATTCTCTTCGCCCAGCTGACAGAGCAAGAGATCTCCGCTCTAAACAAAACCCTGTATAACCTGCAGATGGGCATCAAAGAAACCCGTATCCGGAAAGAGGACGGCTACTGGTAAAACAACAAATCGGAGGATTCAAATGAAAAAATTCGTGGCTGAATTCAAGCAATTCATCGCCCGGGGCAATGTGATGGATATGGCTGTTGGCGTCATTATCGGCGGGGCTTTCAGCGCCATCACCACCTCCCTGATTAACGACATCATCATGCCCATCCTGGGCATCTTCACCAGCAGCGTCTCCTTTGCCCAGCTGTCCATTACCATCAACGGGGCGGTTATTGGCTACGGTAACTTTATTCAGGCGGTACTCAACTTCCTGATTATGGCTCTGGTGGTATTCTGCATGATCAAAGCCATCAACAGCTTCCACAAAAAGAAGGAGACGCCTCCTGCACAAGCTCCCGCACCCCCCAAGCCCTCCGCCGAGGAACGGCTATTGGCTGAAATCCGCGACCTGCTGAAGGAGAGGTCCTGATGGCTGACAACAAGCACACCCAGGAGCAGGAGGACTTGGGCTACATCCCCGCCTCCCCGGTCAAACGGACTCTGGCCTGGATTGGTCTGGCCTATGCGCTCATTCTCCTGGCGCTGACCACCTGGTTTTACTTTACTGGCACTGGCCTGGGTAACCTCGGTCCGCTGCTCACTGTTCCAGGACTGATTGGACTGGGCGCGGTCTCCCTGGTTTCCTGGCGGACTGCGGGCCGTCCGGGAAAAAAGACCGCTATTGCTCTGGCCGCTGGCTGCTGGCTGCTGGCCCTGGCTACCCTGCCCATCGGTATTGCCGGACTGATGTCTAATTTCGGGGGATGAAGCATGGAAACAAATGATATTCTAGCCATCTCCCACCAAAGCCCCGAGGAGCACGATGAGTTCTCAAACATCCAAGGGATTCTTCGCCAGGGCTTTACGGCGCAGGGCCTGCTGGATAAGGCTGACCCTGCTGCGCTCCAAAGCCTGGACCGCTTCTGCCAAATGCTTCTGCGGCAGAACCAGGTAATGAACCTCACCGCCATCCGGGAGCCGGAGGGCGTGGCCCGGCTGCACATGCTGGACTGCGCCGCCCTGCTGAAATTCTGTGATTTCCAGGGCAAAACTCTCATTGACGTGGGCACCGGGGCAGGTTTTCCGGGGATGGTTTTAAAAATGCTTGTCCCCTCTCTGAAGGTCACCCTGCTGGACAGTCTGAAAAAACGGCTGGACTGGCTGCAGGAGGTCTGTGGTTCTCTCAGCCTGCAGAGCATCCAAACCCTCCATGCCCGGGCGGAGGAGCAGTCCCTGGCAGAGGACTTCCGCGACAGCTTCGACTTCGCGTCGGCGCGAGCTGTAGCTGATCTGCGGGTTTTATGTGAGCTGTGTCTCCCCTATGTCAAAATTGGTGGGAGCTTCCTGGCCATGAAGTCCACCGGCAGCGACCAGGAGCTGGCCGCTGCTGCCCACGCCATCCGCTTTTTGGGGGGCAAGCTGGCCGATATTCACGACTACACCATCCCAGGCACGGAAATTACACACCGGCTGATTATCATTCAGAAGACAGCTCCCACCCCCCGAAGCTATCCCCGGCGATGGGCAAAAATTCAAAAGGAGCCCCTTTGACGGTTTTTTCCATAGAATTCCGGCTAATTGTAAATTTTTTCTAAAAAAACCGCAGAAAATGGTTGACGGACCGCAAATTTGTGATAAACTAACTGTTAAGATTAGGAGGTCTCTTCCATGGGGACAGTAATTTCGATTACTTCCGGAAAGGGCGGTACTGGGAAAACCTCCATTACCGGCGGCGTGGCCGGTTCCCTGGCCCTCATAGGCAAGCAGGTGCTGTGTATCGACATGGACATCGGCCTGCGCAATCTGGACATCTCTCTGGGCCTGAATGACAGAGCCCTGATGGACTTTTCCGATGTAGCGCTGGCGCGGTGCCCTTTGGCCCGGGCTGTGGTGGAACACCCTACACTGAAGGGCCTGTCTCTGCTTACTGCGCCCATGACGATGCCGCCCAGTCTCACCCCTGACAAGGTCCGTGACCTGCTTGACGCCACACGCACCATGTATGACTATATCCTTATCGACTCCCCCGCCGGACTGGGCGCCGGCTTCCGGCTGGCCAACTGCGGAGCTGACCGGGTTTTGGTCGTCGCCACCAACGACACCTCCTCCCTTCGGGACGCCCAGCGGACTGTGGCCCAGCTGGACCACATTAAACAGGTTCATTTGGTAATGAACCGAATTCAAACCAAGCTGCTGCGCAGGCTCCGCACCACCATTGATGACGCCATGGACTCCGCCGGGCTGCCTCTGATCGGGGTAGTGCCGGAGGACCCGCAGGTAATTCTCTGCGCCAACCTGGGACTGCCTCTCACCACCCGGGGGCAAAAGGGCGCTGCCCTGGCCTGCTGGAACATCGCCCAGCGGCTTGAGGGAAATAGGGTGCCGATCATGCGCATCCGATAGTCCCAAACAAAATACAAGGAGGTTTTGATGCCATGAACATTGCAATTATGAGCCATACCAAAAAGCAAGAGCTGATGGTACAATTCTGCACCGCCTACTGCGGGGTCCTGTCCAACCATTCTGTCTGCGGCACCAACGCCACCGGACGTATGGTTGCCGAGGCCACGGGACTGCCTGTCCAGCTCTTCCTCTCCCATGAGCATGGGGGAATTGAACAAATCGGTCAGCGCATTATCTACAATGAGATTGATATGGTGCTCTTCTTCAACTCCCCCCAGGATGACGAGATGGACAAGGATGTGCTGTATATCACCCGCCTGTGTGACCAGCATTCCGTCCCCGTTGCCACCAATGTGGCCACCGCGGAGCTGCTCATTCACGGTCTGGCCCGGGGTGATCTGGACTGGCGCGAGGGTATGAACCCAAATCGGGTACCCTTCGCCCTGTAAGAAACAGCGCCACGAAGAAGGTATGCGCTCCCGTCCTAATCTCGTGGATGGGAGCGTCTGCTTTTATAAACTGTGTGTAATTGAATAAGAAAGGAACTATGACTTATGGCTAAGGTACAACCCAGGACCCTCTCCGGCTTTATGGAGCTTCTCCCCGCCCGGCAGATTCAGTTTGACCGCATGGCCGCTATTATCCGGGAGTCCTTCTCCCTGTATGCCTACACCCCTCTGGACACTCCCCTCATCGAGGCCAGCGAGATCCTCCTGGCCAAGGGCGGCGGCGAGACAGAGAAGCAGATCTACCGCTTTACTAAAGGGGACTCTGACCTGTCCCTGCGCTTTGACCTCACCGTCCCCCTGGCCAAGTATGTGGCCCTGAACTACGCCAAGCTGGCCTTCCCCTTCCGCCGTTTCCAGATTGGCAAGGTCTATCGGGGGGAGCGGGCCCAGCGGGGCCGCTTCCGTGAGTTTTACCAGGCCGACATAGACGTCATTGGTGACGGCCAGCTGGACATCTCCAACGACGCGGAGATCCCCGCCATCATCTACCGCACCTTTACCTCCCTGGGCCTGAAGCGGTTCCAGATACGGGTCAACAACCGGAAGGTCCTCAATGGCTTTTACGCTATGCTGGGCCTCACCCAGCAGTCCGGGGCCATCATGCGTACTGTGGACAAGCTGGAGAAAATTGGGGAAAAGTCCGTCCGCGACCTGCTCACCGCCCCTGACATCGGACTGAATGACACCCAGGCAGCGGAAATTCTCCAATTTATCGACATCAAAGGAACCAACGCCCAGGTCCTCTCCGCTCTGGAGGGATACCGGGGCCGCCACCCCATGTTTGATGAGGGCCTGGACGAGCTGTCCGCCGTGGCCAAAAATCTGGCCGCCTTTGGCGTCCCTGAGACCCACTTCGTCGTAGACCTGACCATCGCCCGGGGCCTGGACTACTACACCGGAACCGTCTATGAGACCACAATGCTGGACCACCCGGAGATTGGTTCCATTTGCTCTGGTGGCCGTTATGATAACTTAGCGGAATATTATACAGATAAACAACTCCCAGGCGTTGGAATTTCCATCGGCCTGACCCGTCTGTTCTTTGTTCTGGAGGACCAGGGCTATCTGAACAACAAGCTGAACACCGCCCCCGCCGACGTGCTCATCCTCCCCATGACTGAGGACATGGGTCCCGCCATTTCCCTGTCCACCCAGCTGCGCGCCGCCGAAGTTCGTACCCAAATTTATGGTGAACAGAAAAAATTCAAGCAGAAGATGAACTACGCCGACAAGCTGGGGGTGCCCTATGTCATTTTCCTGGGAGACGACGAGATCAAGCAGGACAAGGTGTCCTTGAAGGATATGCGCTCTGGGGAGCAGGTCCTCCTCCCCACCGCCGAGGCCGTGGACAAGATCGTGGCCGCCATTTCCGCAAACGACGCCGAAGCCCCCATTTTGGACAAGGAATAAATGATTATGATTTCAGAGCGTCTCCACCAGCTTCGTACAGAATCCGGCATGACACAACAGCGAGACCTTGCCGTGACGGTAGTTTTAAATACAAATAGAAAAATATATATTTGATAATACAAACAGGAGTTGATAATATGGGTGACACAAGCACCTTTTACCGCACCCACACCTGCGGCGAACTGCGCATCGAACAGGTGGGGGAAACCGTGACCCTGGCCGGCTGGATGGAGAATCTCCGGGAGGTGGGGCAGAACCTGGCCTTCCTGGTCCTGCGGGACTTCTATGGCACCACCCAGGTCGTGCTGGAGACCGAGGAGACCGTCCAGGCCGCCAAGGAGCTGAATAAGGAGACAGTGATTGCCGTCACCGGCGCGGTTCGGGAGCGTGACAGCAAAAACCCCAAGCTGCCCACCGGCGACATTGAGGTGGTCCCTGTCAAAATGGAGGTGCTGGGCAAATGCCGGCACAATGAGCTCCCCTTCCCTGTCACCCGTTCTCGGGAGGCAGATGAGTCCGCCCGCCTGAAGTACCGCTATCTGGACCTGCGCAACCCTGAGGTTAAGCAAAACATTGTTCTGCGGTGCCAGGTGGTATCCGCTCTGCGCGCCGCTATGACGAACCAGGGCTTTTTGGAGATTACCACCCCAATTTTGACCGCCTCCTCCCCTGAGGGAGCCCGGGATTATCTGGTGCCCTCCCGCAAGCACCCCGGCAAATTCTACGCCCTGCCCCAGGCCCCCCAGCAGTTCAAGCAGCTGCTCATGGCCTCCGGCTTTGACAAGTACTTCCAGATTGCCCCCTGCTTCCGGGACGAGGATGCCCGGGGGGACCGCTCCCCCGGCGAATTCTACCAGCTGGACATGGAGATGGCCTTTGCTAACCAGGAGGACGTATTTGCCGTTCTGGAGGATGTGCTTCCCCCCATTTTTGCGAAATACGGGACGTATAATATTGCTTCAAAACCACCATTTGTACGCATTCCCTACCTGGAGGCCATGGAGACCTACGGCACCGATAAGCCCGACCTGCGTATCGACCTGAAGCTGACTGATGCCACCCAGCTGCTGGCGGACTGCGGCTTTCCGCCCTTTGAACACCAGACCGTGAAAGCAATCGTGGTATCTGACTTCCAGGGCACCCGAAAGCAGATCGACGGACTGTGCAATGAGGTTGAGGTCCAGTCGGGCAGCAAGGCCTACTGGTTCCGATACGATGAAAACGGAGAAATTGTGGGCGGCATCGCCAAGTTTGTCCAGCCCATCAAGGACCAGGTGGTGGAGGCCCTGAAGCTGGAGAAGGGCTCCTTTGTGGGCCTTACCGCTGGAACACTGCTGGCCGCCCAGAAGACCGCCGGTGTTCTGCGCAATAAGCTGGGCGCCTTCTGCCCCGGCCACATGGACAAGGAGCGGTATGAATTCTGCTGGATTGTGGACTTCCCCATGTATGAGATTGGTGAGGAGTCGGGCGGGCTGGAGTTCTGCCACAACCCCTTCTCCATGCCCAACGGCGGGCTGGACATCATTGAAAAGGCCATCCGTGGGGAGGTCGATCCCCTTACCATCACCGCCTATCAGTATGACCTGGTGTGCAACGGAGTGGAGCTGTCCTCCGGTGCGGTACGCAACCACGACCCGGAGATCATGGTCAAGGCCTTCTGGATGGTGGGCCTGGAGGAGGAGGATGTGCGGAAAAAGTTCCCCGCCATGTACAACGCGTTTACCTACGGCGCACCCCCCCACGCAGGCATCGCCCCTGGAGTGGACCGGATGGTCATGCTTCTGTCCGGCGAGGAATCCATCCGAGAGGTGATTCCCTTCCCCATGAATAAAAACGCCCAGGACCTGATGATGGGAGCTCCCTCAACTGTGGAGCAGAGTCAGCTGGATGAGCTGAACATTGCAATCACTGCAAGAGAGGAGGATTGATTTCAGCAAAGTCACAGGGCGGAGTTAAAACTCCGCCCTGTGACAGTATTTTCCCACAAAGCAGCGGAAAGGGGCGTTATCTATGAATCAAAGCTTTTTAAAAAGCGAGCTCACCGGCTGGAAACCTCTGGAATTGGCCTGGCTGGCCGCCGCCACGGCAGTGATATTGGGGCTGTCTCTCTACTGGCGGGACAGCCCGGTCAGCCTTCTGGCAGCCCTCACCGGAGTCTGGTGCGTCATTCTCACCGGAAAAGGCAAGCGTTCCTCCTTTCTCTTCGGAACGGTCAATGTGATATTTTACGCTGTCATCTCCCTCCAGGCCAAATATTATGGAGAGGTCATGCTCAACCTGCTCTATTACCTTCCCATGAATTTTGTGGGCTGGTTCGCCTGGAAAAGCCACATGAATGAGGAGACCGGAGAGGTTATCAAGCGCAGGCTTCCCCCCAAAAGGAGCGTCCTCATCTATGGCTTGACCGCCGCAGCCATTGTTCTGTACGGACTTTTCTTAAAAGCCATGGGCGGGAAGCTCCCCTTTATAGACAGCATGAGCACTGTCGTATCGGTCACCGCTCAAATTCTCTCAGTCAAGCGGCTGACGGAGCAGTGGGTTTTGTGGATTGTTGTGGACGTGGTAACCGTCATCATGTGGGGAATCAACTTTGCCCAGGGGGGTGAAACCGTTGCCACCTTGGCCATGTGGAGCGTATACCTCCTCAACGCCATCATTATGTACATCCGCTGGAATAGGGAGGGCAGCGACAATGAGGTATAAAACCGGCCTGTACGGCGGCTCCTTCAACCCCCTGCATCTGGGCCACGTGGACTGCATCATTCGGGCCGCCAATCTGTGTGAACAGCTTTTTATCGTACTCAGTCACGGGTTGAACCGGCAGGAGATTCCTCTCCGGGTCCGGTACCGCTGGCTGTATCAGCTGACCTCTCACATCGGGAATGTGACCATCCTCACCCTGGAGGACATTGCCCCAACCAAGGCGGAGTATACCCGGGACTGCTGGGAGCAGGACGCCGCCGCCGTCAAAGCCCAGGTGGGCTGCCCCATCGAAGTGGTTTTCTGTGGGGACGACTACGGCGAAGACAGCTTTTGGAACATCTGCTATCCGGAAAGCGAGCTGATTATCTTCCCCCGAAATGAAATCAGCTCCACTGAGATCCGCAAAGACCCCTATGCCCACTGGGACTGGCTGCCCAACAAGGTAAAGCCATGGTATGTGAAGAAGGTCCTCCTTATGGGAGGGGAGAGCACGGGAAAATCTACCCTCACCATCAACCTGGCCCATCGGTTCAACACCAATTATGTGGACGAGGCGGGACGGGAGCTCTCAGAAAAATCCGGCACCGACCTGATGATGCTGTCGGAGGATTTTACCGAAATCCTTCTCCAGCACAAGCTCAATGAGATTCACGCCCTGGAGTACAGCAACAAATTGCTGTTCATTGACACAGACGCCCTGGTCACCCAATTCTATATGGGTTTTCTGGAAGACCCGGATATTGAAAAAAACGCTGCTCTCTCCGACGCCTTGGACGCACTGAACACCTATGACCTGATTTTGTTTCTGGAGCCGGACGTGGCCTTTGTTCAGGATGGGGACCGCAGTCCTGTCATCCGGGCGGACCGGGAAAAATACTCCCGGCAGATTAAAGATCTGCTGGTCCGGCATCACCGCAATTTTGTCTCTGTCAGCGGCAGCTATGAGGAACGGTACTGCCAGGCCGTCCACCTGGCCGAAAAATTGTTAAGCCCGGCATAAAAATCCCCGGAGCGGCTCAACAGAAGCCCTCCGGGGATTTTTATAAATTGCTCCGTTATCCGATCATCAGCATCAAGACCGGGAGGGTGACAAAGCAGCCCAGGATAGACAGGCAGGCGCCTGTGGCAGCGTACTCCTCGTCTGCCCCATAGGCACCGGCCATCACCGTCACCTGACTGACTACAGGCAGCGCACTCTCCACCAGGAAGACATCCCGGGCCAGGCCCTGCACATCGAAGAGCAGACAGCACCCCCAGCACAGTACCGGCGCCGCTATCAGCCGCATTACCAGCATGGTGGGCAGACCGGGCAGCAGCTTCAGGTTTTTCAACCCCACCTCATAGACAATAAATCCGCAGTAAATCAGTGCCAGCGGCGACACTGTGTCGCTGATATATGTAGTAAAACGCATTACCGGTCCGGGCAGCTCCACCTCCAGCATCATCAGCGCAATAGCGGCGAACACAGCCAAAATAGGCGGCTTACCCACAATATCCCACAAAAAACGTCCCAACCCTCCGGATTGTTCCTTTTTCTGGGTCCCTGAATACTCAATCAGCACAAAGCCCGCCGACTGGAGGAAGGTGGTATTGCCCAGGTAATAGATCATGAGAAAGGGCATACTGGCCTCTCCAAAGAGCTGATTACACACAGGTATGCCAATAAACAGTGTATTGGACAGTCCTGCCATGGTGACAAATACGCCCCACCGCTCCCGAGGCAGACGGATCAGCCAGCCAACCCCCATGGACAGCAGCAGAGTGAGTCCCACCCCCACCAGAGCCGCCGCCAGCTGCTTTCCGGCCTGACCCAGGCTGTCCCGGTTCAGATTGTTCAGTAGGCCCACAATGCAGTTGGCGGGCACAGCAATATTTATCATGTATTTGCTGAGAAACTGCTTTTCCTTTGGGGTCATCCACCCTCTCACGCCCATGAAATAACCCACAGCCATGAGCATCAACAGCACCACACAGGCGGAAACTGCGTTTAAAAATCCCGTCATGTACTCACTTCTCTCCAAGGCGGACCCGGCCGCGCCTCTGCGTCCGGGTCCGTTTCTCTCCCAAATTCATCAGCTTCTATTCCTGGGGCTTCCCTCCGCCCTTGTTGGGGCGGCGGCGGCGGCGGTTTCCGGAGGCAGGATGGTATTCCTCAGCAGGCCGTTCCATTCCCTGCTCCTCCCGGGGGCGCCGTTCTCCGCCCTCACCCTTTCCGTGGCGATGCTGCCGGCGGCGGCTGGGCCGGCGTTCCCCCTGGCCCGGCTGCTCCTGATACTCCCGGCTGGGGAAGGCCGCCTCGATGGCGGCGGCCAGAGAATCCTCCTCTGTCACCGGCACAGATCCGCCCTCCTCCTTCCGGCGCAGCTTGGCCAGCTCCGCCAAGGGAGGCTCCACATAGCCCTCCGGTCTCTTCCCCTTTCCACTGCGGATCACACACAGCTCACAGTTGTGATAGGTCTTTGGGCTCTCCGGGTCAGACTCCAGACGGACCTGTGCAGTCTGCCGCAGCAGATTGATGCCCGATACCGTTCCCGCCCCGTCTGGAGTCTCCACAAAAGACTCCTGCTTGGGGGCGCGCTTCACCAGGTCCTCATAGGCCTCCTGCTCATATTTCAGGCAGCACATCAGCCGCCCGCAGGTACCGGAAATTTTAGTGGGATTGAGGGACAGGTTCTGTGTCTTGGCCATTTTAATGGACACAGGCTGGAACTCCTCTAAAAACTGAGAGCAGCAGAAGGGCTTCCCGCAGATGCCCAAACCGCCCAGCAGCTTGGCCTCGTCCCGAACACCAATCTGCCTCAGCTCAATACGGGCGTGGAGGGTTCCGGCCAAATCCTTCACCAGGGCCCGGAAATCCACCCGCCCCTCAGAGGTGAAGAAAAAGAGAATCTTGCTGCCGTCAAAGCTGTATTCCGCACTGACCAGCTTCATCTCCAGGCCATGCTCCGCAATCTTCTGCTGGCAGATATCCATAGCCCGTTTTTCCCGTTCCTTATTCTTCTCCAAGAGCTTCATATCCTCCTGGGTCGCCATGCGCACAATGGGCCGCAGAGGGGCGGTAAGTTCAATCTCATCAATCATGTTATTGGCCCGGACACACTGGGCATACTCTGTGCCCCTGGTGGTCTCCACAATAACTCCGTCTCCCACCTGAACCTGGATTCCGTTGGGATTAAAGTAATATTCCTTACCGCCATTCTTAAAGCGGACGCTGATAATTTCTACCATTCGTATTTTCTCCTCGATATATTGCAAATTGTGTATCCAACAATTCTCACAGGGGGGCGTCTTCACGGATAAACATGCCGGCGCACAGCCACCCGGACAGCTGTCCGCCGCTGACATTAAGCTGTGCAGCGCCTCTCAGCTGCCTGATCAGCTCCACCGCCCGCAGCAGACGGCGGCGGTTCCCCGACCGGACCACACGGCTGCCCAGCTCGCTCTCCAGCGCATCCAGAATCGCGGACAGCTCCTCTCTTCCCCGCTTTGCATCCAGGGCCACAGCAGTCTCCAGCAGCTCCAGCTCTCCGGCATTTTCCAGGGCGCCGGCCAGTTTTTTTGCCAAGGCTTTTTTTCCTTCACCGCCCTCACCGTGCCGCAGCTCGTCCACTGCCCGGCCTAAAATCCCCTGGCAGTCCAGGGCCGCTCTGCGCAGCTCCACCCCCGGTCTGTCCGGAAAATGCTCCTTCAGCCAAGCCTCACACACCTTGAGAGGCACCGGAGACATCACCAGTTCCTCGCACCGGGAACGCACCGTCTGAAGCAGGCCCCCGGAGTTGCCTGCAAGCAAGAGGAAAACCCCATAGGACGGGCCCTCCTCCAGCAATTTGAGCATGGCATTCTGGGCGGAGGGATTCATCTGGTCTGCGCCCTCCAGCAGATAAATTTTCCGACCGCCCTCGTTGGGACGGATATAGGCGTCCGCCCGAAGGGCACGAACCTGATCCACAGTCACAGGCTTTCCCTCCCCCGGCCCGGAGATAACCGACACATCAGGATGAAGGTTTTTTAACACCTTGGTGCAGGCAGCACATCTGCCGCAGGGGGACTCCCCCTCTCCAGTACAGAGCAGAGCCGCCGCCAGCCGCCAGGCCAGGGTGTGCCGCCCCGACCCGGCTGGACCAGAGATGATATAAGCGTGAGACAGTCCTCTCCCCTGCTCCCGCTGAAAGAGCTGCTCCTTCAATTTATCATTTCCCACAAGGGCAGAAAGGTCCATATTACGCCTCACTTATCACTCGAACTTCTGATAGCATATTATACCCTATTTCCCGCAAATAGGCCAGTTCTTTTTTTCCGATTCGCTCCCCAGGGGCCACCACAGGAACACCGGGAGGATAGGGCGCAATCTGACAGGCAGCAATTTTCCCCTCGCAATCCTCCACAGGCCAAACCAGGCTGGGGGAAAAGAGGGCCTGCCGGGGGGAGAGCACCCGCTCTGGAATTGGAGGGGCAGGGACAGCTCTACAGTCTCCCATCATATCCCGCAGCTCCTCCAGCCGGCCGGTCAGGTAAGAAATCACCCTTTCAGTGTCCTGACAGGTACAGATAAACACTACATGGCCTCCGTCCTCCATCTCCGGAATATACCCCCACTCTCTCAGTCTTCGGACAAAAGCGGTGCCGTCCTTCACCTTCAGCACAAACCGGGTGGGGTCCAAGGAAAAGCCTTTATAAGGCCTGTCACTCACAGAGGGAAATTTCTGGCGCAGCTGAGCCACCTGCACCGCTGTTCGCTGATACTTCTCCGCTCCCCACTTTACCATCCAGTCCCGGACCACATCCAGACTGGCCAGCATCGGGTAGGAGGGACTGGAGGTGCCATAGACCGAGGCCAACTGCCGCACCCGGTCGGGATCGAAACCGCTGGAAAAGAGCAGGGCTGTCTGCCCCATAGCAGGGAGGGTCTTATGGGCGGACACCACCACCCCGTCCGCCCCCCAGAAGGGGGCCAGTCCCAGAAAGGGCAGATGGGCACCGTGGGCACCGTCCACAAAAAGCCTTCCCTCATGGGTGTGCACAATCTGGGAGATTGCCCCGACATTTGATAATATCCCGGCATATGTTGGAGAGGTAATACAGACCGTTTTAATATCCGGATTCTTCTCCAGAGCCTGCTCCACATCTCCTGGAGAGATGGGGCCGGCAAGGCCTTCCCTGTCCAGCCAGGGCCGCTCCAGCCAAACTGGCTCCAGGTCCAGCAGGGCCAGGGCATTAAAAACCGCCCGGTGACAGCCCCGATCCATCAAGATTTGCTCCCCCGGACGGGCACACAGGGCCAATCCGGTGTGAATACCCATGGTAGACCCTCCTGTGAGGAACTGGCAGTGTTCAAAACCGAACAGCTCCGCCCACAAGCTCTGGGCGGAATCAAAGGGCTCCCCCGTTTCATAGAGGTTTCCGGTTTCCGGCAGCTCGGTCACGTCGATGGGGGCCAGCCACTTCAGGTCCGCAGGTGAAAAGGGCTGGCCCTTGTGCCCTGGCATGTGAAAGCGGACGGGTTCCCGGTCTGCATATTTCCGCAGCGCGTCATAGAGGGGGGTAGGCATAATCATACCTCCAAAAAGGCGGAAAGGAGACTCCTTTCCGCCTTTTTTCTTATTTCTGATGGGGGGCGTAGGCCACCACGGTGCGGCGGTTGGGCTCCACACCGGTGGAGTAGGTGGTAACCCCCTTGTAGTCCTGAAGTGCCGTATGAATCACATGGCGTTCATAGGCGTTCATGGGCTCCAGGGTCATATTCCGGCGGTATTTGATCACCTTGCCCGCCACCTTGACAGCCAGGCGCTGGAGGGACTCCTCCCGCTTGGCCCGATAGCCCTCTGCGTCCACATGGACCCGCACCCGCTTGGACTGGCCGCGGTTGACGGCATAGCTGGTCAGCTGCTGAATCGCGTCCAGGGTCTCACCCCGGCGGCCGATAATAGACCCCAGACTTTCTCCCTGGAGAATTACCTTATAGTTCCCCTCATTAGTAATGAAAATCTCAGGCGCAGCCTGAACATTCATATGCTCCATCAGACCGACAAGGAATTTCCGAATGTGAACGGCTCTCTCGTCGTCGGGGCTGACTGGATCCAGGATCACCGGCTGCTGGGGCGCAGGGGCGGAGGCGCCGCCAATGAGGACCTCATCCCCCTCCTGCAGCCGCCCCTCCTGACGGGAACGAGGCCGCTCCCGCCGCTCAGAATGGGCCTTTTTTGGGGGTGCCATACCCGGCTTGGCAGCCAGGATGGTCTCCTCCGCCGGAGGCGCAGAAGGCTTTTTCTCCTTCACCGGTTCCTTGGCTCCGAGGATTTTCTCCTCCTTCACCGCCCCTTTGGCCGCAAGGATCCGCTCCTCCTTAACCGGAGGGGCTGGAAGGACAGTCTCAACCTCCCTGGGGGCGGCCTCCTTCTTGGGCGGCTCCTTCTCCTCCAAGGAGAGCCCGTCAGTAATGGGACAGGGCCGGCCGTCAATCTCCTCGTAGCTGACCCGGACCTTGGCCGGATTGCTGCCAAAGCCTAAAAAGCCGGATTTTGCCCGCTCTATAACCTCAACAGATACGTCATCCCGCCCTAAACCCAGCTGAAACAGGGCGGCAGTAATGGCGTCTTCCTCAGAGCGTCCTGTGGTTTCAATCCATTTTAACATTGCTTAGCCCTCCTTATTTTCATCCTCATCAATCTCAACCTCAATTTCCTCAACCTCCACTTCCACCTCTTCAGTCTCAACAGGGGCGGGGGCTTCAGTCTCAGGGGACGGCTGGAGAACAGACGGGATTTCCTGCACCGGCTCCTCCTGAACAGGGGGCTCCTCTGTCCGGACAGGCTCAGTTTTTGGGGGTTCCTGCTTTGCCTTGGATCCCTTCTTTTTCTGGCCCGAGGCCTCAGCCTGGGCCCGGGCAGCCCTCAGCAGCTCATTGGGGTCGGAGTAGGGAGTCACCCCGCCATAGCGGTTGGGAATATAGGCGCGGCCACGGGCATAAGCACGGATTCCCTCCCGGCTGTCGTCCTTATTGACCCCCTCCTGGTCGGGCTCCTCATCCTTCTTTTGGGCAGGCTTCTTCTTGCCCCGGTTTTTCTTCTCCTCCTCAATCCGGCGCTGACGCTCCAGCCGGGCCTCCTCCTTGCGGCGCTTTTCCTCCTCTTTTTCCTCCGCTTCCCGCTTGGCAGCGGCCTCCCGGGCAGCTTCATAGTCCTTTTTCAGCATCTTTCCGCAGATGACCTCCTGGACCATGGTGACAAAATACTGGGCAATCCAGTAGATGGACAGACCCGCAGGAACGGTAAAGCCAATCCACAGAGACATCAGAGGCATCATCCACATCATTGTCTTATTGGTGCGGTCCATGGTCTCATTACTGGTCTGGCTATTCATCTGGTTGGTGGCCATAGAAACCTTCATGGACAGAAAGGACACCACAGTAGAAATCAAGGGCAGCAGGAACAGGCCAATAGAATCCCAGCCAAGGCCCTTCTTCCAGAACATCAGCTCGGGAATTTTTGAAAGGTCGATCCTCAGAAAATCAAAGTTCAGAACAAACAGGCTTTCGGCCCCTGTTGCAGTCTGGAGAGAGGCCAAATTCTCCGCATTAACCAGAGAGAGCAGGTAAAGCTGATTATAAGCGCCGTTCTGGAAAAGATTTTTTGCCTTCTCCATTGCAGCAGCAGTCACCCAGCCCTCAGAGACAGCCACCTCTGACCAGTTCAGCTGGGTGGCCAGGGTCTGAATCTGTTCAGCGGACATGCTCATAAAGTAGGTCAGCGGCTCCCGGATGATGCCATACAGGGCAATGAGCACAAACATGGGGATCAGGGACCACAGACAGCCGCCCATGGGGTTGACCTTTTCCTTTTCATAAAGCTTTTGAATCTCCAGGTTGTAGCGTTCCCGATCTTTGCCATACTGCTTTTGCAGCTGCTGCATTTTTCCAGAGAGCATAGTGGTCTGAATCATGCTCTTTTTGCTCTTCAGCGTGACGGGGAAGAGAACCGTTTTCACTACAATGGCAAACAGGAGCAGAGCGATGCCATAGCTGCTGAACATATTATAAAAAAACAGCAGCAGCAGGGCAAAGGGTTGTAAAATAATACCCACAATGTTACCTCCGCATAAAATTTGAAGCAGAAGCTTTGTCTATGGTACAGGATCGTACTGGACAGACTTCTGCCGGTGAAGGGGGTGGCACCGCGCAATTCTGCGCAGAGCCAGCCAGCCCCCCTTAACCGCGCCGTATTTCTCCACGGCCTCCAGAGCGTACTCTGAACAGGTGGGGATAAAGCGGCAGCAGGGGGGGCGCAGGGGAGAAATGGCGCGCCGGTAGAACCGGATCAGGGACAGCAGCAGTCTTTTCACTGGGACTTGTCCCCCTTTGGTCCGCAGACGACTGGTTTACCAGTTGACTGTGTTCCCGGGGAAAAGACTTTATCCTTGGGCAGTATAAGCCCCAGCTTTTTCATCTGCTGAACAAAGCTGCGCTCCAGGTCAGAGAACCGCCCGTAAATTACCCGGGTACGGGCCACAACTACGATATCATAGCCGGCAGACAGCTTCTGCTCGTGGGTGCGGTACAGCTCCCGAATGCGGCGGCGGGCCCGATTGCGCTTGACAGCGTTGCCCAGCTTGACCCCCGTGGTAATGCCAAGCCGGTTTACCGGCCGGCCGGTTTTTCGGCAGTAGATGACAAAATAGGGGGAGACAGTGCTCTTCCCCTTGTTGTACAGCCGGCGGAACTCATGATTTTGTTTCAAGGGAACGGTATACTTCATGGTTTCCTCCGTAAGCACATATAGGGCGGGGGAATTTCTCCCACGCCCCTGCTGTGTGCGTTATATTTACTGTGTCCTCTTGTCCCGTTCTGCGCGAACTCCGGTTCACTCTGCCGTTTGGACAAAGAAACCGCCCCACCCCTTAGTGGGTCAGACGGTCGCGGCCCTTGGCACGGCGGCGGGCCAGAACCTTACGGCCATTGCGGGTGGCCATACGCTTGCGGAAGCCGTGCTCCTTGGAGCGCTGACGCTTTTTGGGCTGATAGGTACGAAGCATGGGGGACACCTCCTCATTTGATTTCAAGCCGGCTCTCCCGGCCCAACAACAGCTCCGGTCAGGAGCTGCGGTCTGCAGTTTTTTCTTCAGAAGAGCAGAGCGTTCTCCTCCTCCAAAAGATACGCCCATCATTATAGCGGATAAATACCGGCTCTGTCAACCATCTTTTTGCCTCCGGAGGGGGGAATTTTTCAAAATTTTCTGCTGTGACAACATCTTGTGGCTGAAACCCGGCAAATATACAAGTTCTGCCATACCTTATAAATAAAAAACGCAAAATGTCAAGACTAAATTACAAAAAATTATAAAAAGTTTTTAATAGCCCTAAAAACGGGGGTCCCGCTCCAGGTGGGATCCCCGTTTTCCTCGCCTCCACGGCGCTGGCGGTGCAAAAATGGCGCAAAGAATTGGC
>JAAVYL010000002.1 GCA_022791075.1 Lawsonibacter sp.
AACCAGGGAGAGCTGTTTCAGAAATGACAGTCCGAAAATTTAATATTTTTCTCTGTTTTTCCCAAGGTCTTAGAAGTTTTATTACTTTTCACCCCTGTTAAGCCCGTGTCACGCCCCTTGCATAACTGTAAAAACTGCGGTAAACATAAAAAAGCGGCGAAAAACGCCGCTTCGGGTGTAAAAAAGTAAAATTGGTAGACATCTGGTAGACCTGCCGTCATTCCGCCGGTTTTTCAATCCTCTGCGCTGCAACCATTTGAACCCGCTTTTCGGTAGACATTTGGTAGACCTGGGGGGATTTTGACGAAAGGGCATAAAAAGGGCCGCCCATTTGGGCGGCCTCAGGCAGAGAAATGGTACTGTCCGGAAAAAGAACGCAGCAATTTTGAAATACGGAACCCGCTGATCAAACTGTTCAAAGTCTGTGCCTGATCAGAAAGCTCTAAGGTCTGCGGATTCGGCGCCTGTTTTCACGTCCTGAATGGAGTGGTTGATCAGTCCGTTGGTATTTTGCGCAGCCGAAGCAGATTTAGCGGCCAGGTTCCAAACCTCGTCCGCTACTACAGAGAAACCTTTTCCCGCGTTCCCGGCGCGGGCGGCTTCCACTGCGGCGTTCAGGGCCAGAATATTTGTCTGGAATACGATGTCTTCAATGGTCTTGATGATGGTGCCAATTTTTGTGGAGGACTGATCAATATTTTTTGCAGCCTCTATCAGCTGCTCCAGCTTCATATCCGCTTCGGCCGCATAGCCGGCGGTTCTGTCTGCCAATTCGCTAGCGTTTCCGCAGCGCACTGTACTGGTTTGGATCTGCGAGGTGATGACCGTCACATTGGACACGCACGAGACCATCTGCAGAGGCAACCGCTCCAGCGTACCCTGAGACAGCGCCTGGGCACCAGAGGAAACCCTGCCCGCGCTGGAGTCCACCTGGGAGATATCGCGGATTATGTGCATCATAGCATGAATTGATTTTAAGCTTGCAGCTAGGACCTGAAAATTTCCAATATAGTAGGACTCGTTTTTAGTGACGTCAACTGTGAGGTTACCGCTGGCAATTTCACCCAAAATACACCCGACATCGTCGATAGTCTGCCGCAGACAGCCGCAGACGCAGTGGGTGGTTTGTGCAATGATACCAATCTCGTCTGACTGGCTGCAAAAGCCCTCCAGCTCCTGGCCGGCGGAGAGATTCAGGTCGCCTAGGCGGCCAATGGCGCACTCCACGGCCAATAAGCTCTCTGCCTTTGCGGCACAGAATCAGCAGGGTGATCAGGATGATTGCAGCTACTATGACCGCGCACAGCGCACCTATAATAACACACACCGCCGTGACAGGGCCGTGGACCTCCGCGGTACTGTCACGGACCATAAAGACCCAGCCCGTTACTATCACAAGCTGGCTGTCGTCATCTGCATCCCAATAGGAGCAAGTATTGGCCTGGTACTGCCTTCCGCCTGGATTCTCTGAATAATTTCCTGATGTCCGGCGTGGAGCTGACCTGTGTAAGCCTTATGCCAAGGGGGTCACAGTCACAGTGTAAGGCCTGCCGTTGAGGAGAACCTGGTAGCTCTTTCCCGCTGGAGCGGGCCTGCGCCAGCGGTCCGGGAGATCCCGGAGCGCCTCCTGCTGCCTGCGGTATGCCTGCTGTCCCTCCTGAACGGTCACAGGGCGAAAACGGACCCGGCTGCCACTTTTGCACTGGGCGATCAGGGGAAGGTCTGCGGTAATGACAGTGGCAATCTGAGGATAACCTCCCGTTGTCTGGCGGTCTGCCAGCATGACAATGGGCTGTCCCCCTTCCGGAACCTGAACAGTCCCAAAGACCACTCCGTCTGAGAGAATATTTCCATCTCTGCGCAGCTCAATCCGTCCCCCCTCCAGCCGGCAGCCCATGCGGTCAAACTGCTTTCCAAGGGTGAAGGCGGTGTTCCAGAATGTATCCAGGCCCTGCCGGGTGAAGTAGTCTCCGTGGGGCCCGGGCACCGCCCTGAGAACAACCTCCCTGGGGTATTCCACAGCAGGCGCTGTGCGCAGCTCCATGGCCGGCAGAACCGGCCGGGGGGCGCGGAAGGGGATGCGGTCCCCGGTCCGCAGGGCACGCCCCTCCAGACCGCCCAGGGAGGCCTTGAGATAGGTGGAGCTGCTGCCCATTGCAGCGGGAATATCGAGCCCCCCGCCCACAGCCAGATAGGCGCGGCACCCGGCGCGGCAGCGTCCAAAAGCCAGCACGCTGCCCGGCTCCACTGGCAGGGCTCGATTCATGGGCGCCGGCACCCCGTTCAGAGTGGGAGAGAGATCCGCTCCGGTCAGCGCGATGCAGGCGCCGGCTTCAAATACCAGCCGGGGGCCTATGATGGTCATTTCCAGGGCCCCTTCTCCGGGGTCGTTGTCCACCAGCAGATTGGCTGTGCTCAGCGCCCACTGGTCCACAGCCCCGGATTGAGGCACCCCAAACTGCTGAAATCCGATCCGCCCCCTGTCCTGAATGGTGGTCAGCAGACCGGCCTGTTCAACAAGAAGACTCATCATGTCCCTCCTCCTGTGCAATTTGCTCAAACTCCCCCCGGGTGACCGGTCGGAATCGGAGGCTGCATCCGGCACGCAGGAGGATGGGATGGGGCCGCTGGGGGTCGTACAGCCGGAGCGGGGTGCGGCCAATCAGGCGCCACCCGCCTGGAGAGGCCAGGGGATACACGCCTGTCTGTTCCCCGGCAATTCCCACGGAGCCCGCCGGAATTTGGAGTCGGGGGGTTTCCAGCCGGGGGGCGGCAATGCGGCTGTCCATCCCGCCCAAATAGGGGAAGCCCGGGGAAAAGCCCAGCATATAGACGCGATAGATCCCCTGGCTGTGGATGCGGATGACGTCCTCCTCCTCCAGGCCGGCGTGTTGGGCGACAAAGGGGAGGTCCGGACCCTCCCCGCCCCCATACAAAACGGGAATCTCCACCGTTCCGCCGGGGGCGGGGGAGGTGTGCGCCATGCCCTGCAGCCTCTGGCACAGTGCTCTGTGGATACCCTCCCAGCTGATCAGGTCCGGCCGGTAATATACCACCAGGGACCGATAGGTAGGCACGGTCTCTACAACCCCCAAAAGGGGATTCGCCTGGAGGTCCTCGTGGAGTGTACGCACCTGGTCATTAATCTCCGGGTCGATGCTCTGTCCAAACTCTACTGCCAGGGCGGCGTCTCCCAGGGGATGGATCATATCCTCTGCGGGGCACATACTAGACCAGCTCCTCAAGACAGGTGACCTCCACCTGACGCTCCTCCAAGGCCGCCCGGATGGCGCGGACAAGGGCCAAGGCCTTTGCATTGTCCCCGTGGACGCAGATGGAGTCGGCACAGATGGAGATGTCCTCGCCGGTGATGGCGGTTACCCGTCCCTCTGTCACCATCCGGACCGCCCGCTGCACAGCCGCTTCCTCGTCCTGAATCACGGCCCCCTCCAGACGCCGGGAGACCAGAGAGCCGTCGGCCTGATAGGCCCGGTCGGCGAAGACCTCGCTGGCCGTTCGCAACCCCATTTCTCGGGCTGTTTTCAGCATACAGCTCCCCGCCAGGGTCAGGACAATAAGGCTGCTGTCCACCTCCTGAATTCCCCGGCAGACGGACCGGGCCAGCGCAGGGTCGGCGGCGGCCTGATTGTAGAGCGCTCCATGGAGCTTGACATGCTGTATCGAAACCCCGGCGCTTCGGGCGAAGGCCCAGAGCGCGCCAACCTGGTATTTTACATAGGTGCGGGCCTCGTCCGGGGTCAGCGACATACTCCGCCGTCCAAACCCCATCAGGTCCGGGTAACCGGGGTGAGCCCCCACAGCCACGCCGGACTCTTTGGCCAGCCGGACGGTGCGCTCCATCACCAGCGGGTCGCCCCCATGCCAGCCGCAGGCTATGTTGGCCGAGGTAATGTGGGGCATCACCTGGCTGTCCAGGCCGATGGTATAGGCCCCAAAGCTCTCTCCCAGGTCGCAGTTCAGATCCACTCTGCGCTGTTCCATCACTGGTCACCTCCGTGGAGGGCGCGGCAGCGCACGCCGCCCTTCATGACAAAGGCGCACTCGGACAGGGCGTCCTCGTCCCCGAGCAGGTCCCGGCGCCAGCCGGCCAGGTCGGCCAGCTTCCCGGGCTCCACAGTGCCGATCCGGTCCTGGAGCCCCAGGATTTCTGCGTTGGTGCTGGTGGCCGCCTTCAGAATGCGGAAGGGGTCGATGCCGGCCCGCATCCAGCTCTGATACTCATACCAGCTCTCGTAGCACTGGTGGACGGTGACAAAGTCGGTGCCGTAGCCCAGACGGATGCTGCTGCCGGCAATGATCTCCCGGCCCTTTTTCAGCTGGGCGGCGTATTTGCGCAGCTTGGCCTGGAAGTGGGGCTCCTTCTGGGCCAGGGCGGCCTCGTCCAGGTTGATGATCTCGTTGTAGGGGCAGAAGGTGGGGACCAGATAGGTATTGGTCTTTTCAAACAGCGCGGCGGTCTCCTCGTCCATGAGGGAGCCGTGCTCCATGCCGGTGATTCCAAAGCGTATCAGCTTCTGCATGTGCTCCGGGGTGTATACATGGGCGGTTGTGGGCCGGCCCATGCTCCGGGCCGTGGTGATGATGGCCTCAATCTCGCCGTCGCTGAGGTAGGTATTCTCCGGGCTGTCTCCCGGGGTGGAAAATCCGCCGGAGATAAACAGCTTGATGAAATCCGCCCCATATTTGATGTCCTTCCGGACCACCTGACGGAAAAAGTCTGCGCCGGAGCCGATGAAGGGCTGGGAGGCTGCATCAGACAGCCAGGGGTTGATGATGGCCTGGCTGGCGTCGGCATGGCTGCCCGGACTGCCCAGCATGTGGAAGGTGATGACCATTCGGGAGCCCTGGAAGTATCCCTCGTCGATGGCCCGCCGCACATCGGACAGGCCGTAGCCCCTGCCCTGGGCCAGGGCGTGGGCCCGGATGGTGGTGAAGCCCCGCTCCAGGGACCGCTGGGCGGTGTGCAGGTGGCCCAGATTATTCCAGACCTCACTGCGCATCAGAATATCCGAGTAATTCCGCCAGTCAAAGATATCGGAGTGGATGTGGGCGTCAATCATGCCGGGAGTGACGGTCATGCCGCCCAGGTCAATGACCTGGCAGTCCCGGGGGCGGCTCAGGTTCCGGCCCACCCCTGTGATGACGGAGCCCTCCACCAGAATTTCCATGCCTCGCTCCAGCTGAGGGCGGACGCCGTCGTAGAGCTGTCCGCAGATGATAAGGGTGCTGGTCTGCATCAATTATCTCCCCTTTTTGTCAAATGAGGGCCGCGGCCGGCCCAAACAGCCGGCCGCGGCCCGGTCTCTTTTACTGATAAACCTTGTGCAGCTGCATCAGGCGGCGCTGGATGTTCATGGTCATGGAGGAGGTTTTCTTTGCGCAGACCGCGGCCTGGGGGTGGCCGTACATCTTGTCCAGGAAAGCAAAGCTGTCCATCTCCACCCGGGCCTCATAGGCGCAGTGGCCGCCGATTTTGGAGTAAATTTCATACTTTTTGATCTCGGGGAACTGGAGCCAGAAGGGGGTCCCCTCCTCCTCCATAAACTTCCAGAACTCGTCCTCTTTTCCGGGCACGATGTCAAATTCAAAGATGTAAACTACCATATGATCACACTCTCCTTCTCATTGCTTTACCGCATGGCGCATGAGGTATTCCGGGGTCTGGCGGGCGGTCTCGACAAAAACGCCAATGATCAGCACACCCAGACAGATGGGCAGGCCGGCCAGGATGGGGTCCATGCTCCACAGCAGTACAACCGCGCCGGCGGCGGCGTTCCCCGCCGCCTGGGAGGCCTGATACAGCTGGGCGCCCACACAGGACAGCGCGCCGCCCAGCATGGCCAGCAGGCAGGTGACAGGGGCGCGGCGGGCCCGCTTCCACAGCAGCAGGGCGACAAAAACCGGAGCCATGCCGGAGGCCATGATACGCCCGCCTGTGGAGAAGAGCTCCACGGCATAGGGGAAGTATTTGCTCACCACGATGCAGATGGCCAGGATGACCACCAGCAGAACCCGCTGGATGGTGAGCAGGTTCCGGTCGGAGACTCTGGGGTTGATGAACCGTTTATACACATCCAGAGAGACGTTGGAGCAGGCGGTGAGGAGGTTGGAGCTCACCGTGGACATGCCGGACATCATCAGGATGGCCAGGAAAAAGACATTTCCATAGGGGCCAAAGAGCTGAGCCATGGCGTAATAGGAGTTGGAGGCGGTCTCCTGGGGGAAGAGGACGCTGGCGATTACCCCAACCAGGAAGGGAATCAGGAACCAGATCAGGGTGACGAGGCCGCCCCAGAAGAAGGCCAGCTGCGCGGTGCGGTCGTCCTTGGCGGCCAGGCCGCGCTGCAGCACCGTCTGGTTGGCCAGACTGGTGAACAGTCCAATGAGGAACCAGCCCGCGGCCTGGGAGTAGCCCACGCCCAGGGGGTCCGCCAGCCCGATGGGCACCTGGGAGAGAAAGGCCCCGCTGCCGCCGATGGCCGCGATGCCGATGGGGACCATCAGTACGGTGCCCACACAGATGAAGACAGCCTGAATCGTGTCGGTCACCAGAACGGCCCACATGCCGCCGGAGATGGTGAAGATCAGCACCACAGCCGCCGTCAGAATGACGGAGGGCCAGAAGCTCATGCGGAACAGGGTTTGGAACACCTGACCCAGAACGAGAACAATGCCGGAAATGACGCCCAGGTCCCGGCACATGGCCAGTACCACGGCGGTCAGCCGGTGGGGGGCACCAAAGTACTTTTCAAACAGCTCGGGGATGGTGGTTACGCCGCTTCTGCGCAGCCGGGGGATGATCCACATGCCGATCCACATGGTGGCCACCATAAACGCGGCGGCGTTCCAGTAGCCGGAGATCCCGTTGGAGAAGCCCATGCCCACATAGCCTACCAGAGAGCCTGTGGAGACGGAGGTGGCAAAGTAGCTGCCCACCACCATAATCAGAGGCGCGCTGCGCCCGGCCAGGATGTAATCGTCAGAGGTTTTGGCCTCCTTTACCTTGTTATAGTAGAAGCCAATCCCAATCATCAGGCCGCAGAACAGAATGACAAAGACTGCGGCAAACATGGTTTCACCCAAATTTTTCACGCTCCTTTTTCTTAATTGCGGAGGCAGTCCGCCTTACCGGCCTACAGGCCGTAGCCAAGAATAAAGGCGGTTCCATAGAGGATGGCGAGAAACAGGGCAGTAATCCCCGCCAGGGACAGCGCCATTTCCACAGGAGGCGCCGGAACCTCATCCATGGGGTCATTTTCATAATATTGGAATTTCATATTGTCTCTCCTTTCTCGGTTTTCAATAGCAGCCTTTTGCATTATAGCACACTTTCTCGGCCTTTTCCAGACTATTGTATCAAAGAGTTTGATAAAGTTAAACGGGACGCATTTTGCGTCCCGTTCCCCGGATTTTGGGTGTGGTTTCCCTCAATTTCCATAAGTTGTATGGAAACATGCAACTTTTGCCCTCTGCCCGACCATGTCAGGGGATACTCCCCCGACAAAAGACAAGGAGGAAAAGCTATGTCAAGCAAGCACACACCCAATTACAATCTCAGCCAGTGGGAGGCGGAGGACAAGGTGCTCCGCACCGACTTCAACGAGGACAACGCCAAAATCGACGCGGCGCTGAAGGCGCTGCAGGGAGCGGTGGACATCCACGGGATGGTAAAGGCCGAGGGCACATATATCGGCGTTTATCCGAGCTATACCGCCAACGTGGGGTTCCAGCCATCCATGGTCATCATTGTGGTAGACAAGGTAGTGGGTGACCCTGTGGGCAGGTCCCAGTTGGCTGTGATTTTCACCCGGAGGTTTGCGTTCTCCATCGGAACCACCACAGGAGCAAGCATCCGCTCCACAAGCGACTTCAAAATCAACAGCAATGGCTTCACCGTCGGCCAGGAGTACAGCTACAACACCTTCTCCTATCACTACCTCGCCATCAAGTAGGCACAGCTTAAATAAGCCCCCCTGCCAGAGAGGCGGCATGGAGCGGCGGAGGGACGCAAAGAAGCACCCCCGGGCCATAAGGCCCGAGGGTCTGCTCAGTGAATGGATTTTTTGCTTTGGGGTTTCTCCATCAGGGAGCGGGAGTTACCTCAGGAACGGTGTAGCTGGTGGTTGCGGTTTTGGTCTCATTGTTGTATTCCCAGGTTACCACAATCTCGTAGGTTCCAGGAGCCTTGTCCACGCCGGTAACACCGGGCGCAGACTGCTCGGTTCCCGCATCAGCGGCGCTGGTGTTGAACAGGAACATGCTGGCGCCATAGTTGTTCTCGAAGTAGCCACTCTCAGCGAATGTTCCAATCCAGCTTGCGTTTTCTTTGTGATTGAAGGTATGATCACCACACTTAATCACGATGTCCTCAACTTTGCCCACTGTGGTGATGTTCTCGTTGCGCCCCCAGCGCAGCAGGACATAGGGGGTTGCGGCCAGAACAGCGTCGGCAGTCTCAGCAGTAAAGCTTTCGCCGACCCACATCTTCACGATCTGATCTTCAGTTTTGCCGTTGTCAAGATTCCACTCACGGCTGTACTTTACCAGGTCTTTCACGTTGTCGATCACAACGACGTCCAGATTCGCGATGGCAGAGGTCTCGTCCTCCGCGCTGACGAAGGAGTCAGCAGGGGTTCCGCTGCCGTCAGTATTGACATTTCCCCAAGTGAAGGTCTTGTCGGACACATCCTCGGAAGCTGCGCCGTTTGTCTGGTTCTGGAACTTGTTGGCGGCATCGCCGGTCACATTGGCCTCGGTGCCGAAGGTGATCTTGGAGCCGGCCTGGCCGGTGACGCCTGCAACATCCAGAGTGCCATTGACGGTGACAGCGGCGGTGCCCTCCAGAGCCAGTTTGCTACTGGCGGTCATGTCCTCCACAGTGGCGGTTGCGCCGGTCTTCACAGTGACGGTGCCGGCAGTGACAGCGCCAGTGGCGGTCAGGGAGCCCTTGGTCACGGTGACGGTCTGGCTGGTGGCAGTCACGTCCTTGGTCTCAACGATGCCGTCGGTGATGTTGAGCGCGGCTGTAACGGTGATGCCGTTGGTAACAGTGACCTTGCCGGTCTGGGTGTCGCTGCCCACGTTCAGGGTGCCAGTGGAAATGTTCTTGGCAACGATGGAGTTGCTGCTGTAGTCATTGACAATGGTAAAACCGGTGATGTCAGCGGCCTCCAGGTGGCCGTTCACGGTCAGAGTGCCGCCAGTGGCTGTGGCAGTGAGGTTCCCGCCAACAATCATGGTGGTTCCGGCAGCGATGGTCAGGTTCTTGGTTGCGGCAACAGTGGCGTTCCCTGTCACGGTGACATTAGCGTTGACATTGGTGCTGTCCTCCAGCGCCAGGCTCCCGGCGTACACGATGCCGCTGATGTCCTGCTTGAGCTCCAGCTCGCCCTCGACAATCAGGGTGCTGGTCCCGCTGGCAAAGTTCACAGCAGCGCCAGATCCGCTGGCATCCAGGCCGCCGCTGACCTTCAGGGTCTTGCCGGCGGGGATGTTGACAACTGCATCCAAGGCCGCATTGCCGGGCTTCCAGGTGCCGTTGATGACAACGTTGCCTGTCTTCAGAGCATTGTTGACTTCCTCAACGGTGGAGTACGCGCCCATGCCCTCGCCTTCAACGGGGGGCACCGTGGGGTCTTGGTCTCCGCCTTCATTGCCACCCTGGCCCTTGTTTTCGGCCTTGGTGACATAGACGGCTACGACCTTTTTGTCGTTGGTGTTGTCCACGATCACGTAGCCATAGCAGTCCTTGGAGGTCAGCAGGGTACGGGTGGAGCGAACCAGCTCGCCGGAGGTGGCGTCAAAGATCAGGGTGTCGTTGCCGTTGGTGCCCTGGGTGCGCAGCACGTCGGCGGCTCCGGCGGCTCCGCTGATTTTCAGGATCTCCTCGCTGACGCTGTCCAGCTTGGCGCCGTCCTTAGTACGCTGGGCGTTGTCGGTCTCGGCGCTGACGTAGTTGCCGTAAGCGCAGTTCTCGGTCTTGGCGATGGTCAGCTCATAGATGCCGTCCTTCTGGGTGTAGGTGTACAGGCCCTTGGCGGGCTGACCCTTCACGGTGATCTTCTGGGTGGAGTTGTCACCGGTGAACACGGCGTTGCCGGTGTACTCGCTGTTGTTGCTGGTGACCCAGTTGTTGTTGGCGATGAAGATCAGGTCGCTGGAGGCGGCGGCCACAGGAGCGTTGAACTCGCCATACACGGCCAGAGCCAGCCAGTTGTTGCCGGTCTTCTTGGCAATCACGCGGACGCCGGTCAGGTTAACAGGGGTGTTGCCAACCTTCTCCTTGAGGGAGGTCAGGCCGTTGCTTACGTTCATGAAACCGCTCAGGGTAGCGTCGCTGGCCAGCTCCTCGGGAGTGCTGTCCTTAGTGGTGTCGTGAGTAAAGAAGGTGGTGTTGCGGTCCACATAGATGGGGGCGGTGGAGCCGCCAATGAAGGTGGTGTAGCTGTAATTGCTGTGGCTTACGGCCATAGTGCCAGCGCCGGCATTGCTGATGGTCCAGTCGGCGGCCAGCAGGTAGGCGGAGCCGCCGGCGGTGGTGTTGGTGTCCCGCAGGTTGATTCGGTTGCCGTCAACGGTGTAGAAGTACAGGCCCTCGCCCACGTTGCGCAGCTTGGCGGTCTCAGTGGAGCCGTTGTAGCTGGCCAGGGTGTACACACCCTTGCCGCCGTCGGCAAAGAAGCCGTACACGGTGATGGTGGTGCCGAAGCCGGTCTCGTCATGGGTGCGGGCAACATAGACGATATTCTCGTCGATGTTGTTCTCCACGGCCACCACATTGCCGCAGCTGTCCAGATACAGAACGGCCTCGGTGGTGGTGTCGGTGTAGACGGTGGGCTTGGTCAGCTCGCGGCTGTTCTGGGAGGTCGCCACGTCGCTCTTGATGATGGAGGCCTCATAGGTGGTGCCGTCCACAGTCAGAGCGCCCTTGTCGCTGTAGTTCTCCACTCTGCCGGCTACAGTCTCAGGCACCACAGCGCGCTTCACGGACTGGGAGCCGTCACCGGCCAGAACCAGCAGCAGGTAGTCGTCCACGGCCACATTGGCGTCGATGAGCTGCTGATAGATGGGGCTGGTGCTGTCCACCTTGGCGGAGGTGTTGCTGTTGTTCTGGTGGTCAGTGGACAGAGCGAAGGTGATCTCCTGCTTGGAGGTGTTGATGGCAGTGACCTTGGCCAGCTGCTCGTCAATGACCGCCATGTCGGTGATCTCGCCGTTGCTGTTGGTGTACAGGTTGATCACAACGCCGTTGCCGATGCCGTACTTGGCAATGTCGTTCACAGTGGTGATTTTGCCGGCCTGCTTGATGCCGTTCACATACAGGTCAGCGTTGATGATGTAGCCGTCAACGTCGTTCTGAACCTTGACGCGGCCGCCGTCGGAGACTACGCTGGTGGCGCCGCCGGTGTACTCATACTCGCTGTTGTAGTTGCTGTCGTTGACCAGCTTGGTGTTGTAGGTCACCAGGGGGGTCTTGTTCACGTCGATGATCTTGTTCAGGTCAGCGATGGTGACGAAGCCGGGGATCAGGTCGCCGTTCTCGTCCACCTGGGTGGTGGAGTAGGTGCCCACGCCCCAGCGGGTGTAGGGGATGCCCACGCCGTTGTGGCGGTCGTTGCGGTACACCAGGCTGTAGTTCTTGAAGCCCATGGTGTCACGGTAGTTGAAGATCACGCCGTTGGCCCACTCGGCGCCGGTGTTGAAGTAGATGTCAAAGTTGGCATTGTACTCCACGGTGACAGCCTTGGTGATGGTGTTGAACACCATGCCGGCCACATTGTCACGGCTCAGGCCGTCGTTGGAGGCGGGAGCAGTCATGTCGGAGAACATGCGCAGCGTGGTGGCCTTGGTGATGGCGGCCAGGGAGTCTACAGCCCAGTCGCCGGTGAGCTCATTGCCCTTGAAGTAGCCAAGGGCCTTGGTCAGCATCAGAGCGGCCTGAGCAGTGGTGACAGGGTCGCCAGGGCCGAACTGGCCGTTGCCGTAGCCGGAGATGATGCCCAGGCTGGTGGCCAGGTTTACGTAGCCGTTGAAGTAGTCGCCCACCTGCACGTCAGAGTACTGGCTGGCGCCCTCAAACTGGCTGACATTCAGCTTGTTGCCGTACAGGATCTTGCAGATGATGATGGCCATCTGGCCGCGGGTGACCGTCTGGCCGGGCATAAAGTTTTCGCCGTCGCCCACCATGATGTTCAGGTCCTGCAAAACTGTTGCAGCCGTCACATTGGTGATGTCATCCGCGTCGTTGAAGCTCGCCGCGCTGGTTCCCACGATCATCATGCCGAGCAGCATGACGGAGGCGAGAGTCAGGCTGAGAGCCCGCTTCAGGTTTCTCATTCGGATATTCCTCCTTACAAAATTTTTCGGCCATGAGAGG
>JAAVYL010000021.1 GCA_022791075.1 Lawsonibacter sp.
AATAGCAGATGGACGAAGGGTTTTGTTGTCAGGCAAGGCAATTTTTCGCCGGAATCCTTGGTGGATTCCAAGAAAAATTGGCGTGGCATGACGGCAAAAAACGAGTTCAGATGCTGTTCAATGGTTGTGAATACAGCTTCTAAGGGAACGCCGCCTCAATCCTCCTCTTTCTCAGGCCGGAGCAGCGAGCCCAGCTGAATGGCCTCCTGGCCGTACTTCCCCCGGATGCGGTCCATCGTCCGCTCCAGCCGCTCCAGCTTGTCCCGGCGGGTGGTGTCCTGGGGCTGAAACAGGTCCAGCTGTTCCGGCGCCGACCATTCGTCCACCAGGTTCTGACCGGTGACGGTGAGCATCCGAATGGGCGCGCCCACCCGCCAGGACGCCTGGACCAGCTCCAGCGCCGCCCTTGTCAGCTCCCGGGACACATTGGTGGGCGCGGCCAGCCCCTTCTGACGGGTGATGGTTTTGAAATTCGGGTCCCGTATGGTCACCTGAACGGTCATGCACTTCATCTGGCACTTCCGCAGCTGGGCCGCCACATGGCCGGACAGCATGGCAAGCCCTGTGCGGATTTCCTCCAGGCCGGTCAGGTTGCGCCGGAAGGTCAGCCCGCTACCCACCGACTTGGGCGGGCCCTGCTCAGAGGCGGGGGACACCGGAGAATGGTCCTCTCCCCTGGCGTAGGCGGACAGCTGCCCGCCCTGCTTGCCCAGCAGCGTGACCAGGGCCTCCTGGTCGAAGGCGGCCAGCTCCCCGATGGTGAACACGTTGTAGCTGTTGAGCACCTTTGCCGTGGCCTTCCCCACATAAAGCAGGTCGGTGATGGGCAGAGGCCAGACCAGCGTCCGGAAATTTTCCTGGGAAATGACCGTGGTAGCGTCCGGTTTTTTGTAGTCGCTGCCCAGCTTGGCGAACACCTTGTTGAAGGAGACACCCACGGACAGGGTGAGCCCCAGCTCCCCCTTCACCCGCGCCCGGATGCTGTCGGCCAGGGCCTTGGAGTCGCCGCCGAAGAGGTGGAGGGTGCCCGTCACGTCCAGCCAGGATTCGTCGATGCCGAAGGGCTCCACCAGGTCGGTGTAGTCGTTGTAAATCTGGTTGACCAGCCGGGAATAGTGCTGGTACTGGTCCCGGTGCGGGGGCAGCAGCACCAGATCCGGGCATTTTTTCCGGGCCTGCCAGATGGTTTCCGCGGTCTTGACGCCCAGCCGCTTGGCCGGCTCGTTTTTGGCCAGAATGATGCCGTGGCGGGATTCCGGGTCGCCGCACACAGCGGTTGGCACATCCCTCAGCTCCGGGTGCTGGAGCAGCTCCACTGAGGCGTAAAAGCAATTCAGGTCACAGTGCAGAATCACGCGGTCCATGCTGCCGCCCCCCTTCTGTGAATGTAGTATAACACAAACGCTCCGAAAAATCAAACGGGCGTTTCATTCTTCGTTGACATTTTTCCCGCTCCGTGGTACAGTGGAGAGGCAGAGAGGAAAACACAGTCCGGTTGGTAGTCCGGACGCGGAACTGTTCCGTCAGTAGCCTTCCCTCCCGGGTCGTCCGCTCCCTGCCAGTTTACGCCGTGTCCCGCACGGCAGATTAGGGAGGAACATACCATGGACAGAAGCAGATTGACCGTATTTTTTGAGGACCCCTTTTGGGCCGGGCTGGCGGAACGGTGGGCCGAAGGCCGGTATGAGGCGGCAAAAGTCACCTTTGGCGGAGAACCCAGCGGACCGGAGCTTTATCAATGGGTTTTGCGGGAATGGGATCATCTGAAATTTTGTCCGGCCGCGGCGGAGGCGATGCCCGAGGAGCGGCGGATCAACCCCAAGCGGGCCCAGCGGGCCATTCACAAAGAGGTTCGGCCTCAGGGGATGGGCACCAAGGCTCAGGAAACGCTCAAGCGGCAGCACGAACAGGCGCAGGCGGAACGAACCGCCCGCAGGCGCAGGGCAAGGGCGGAGGAAGCAGAACGCTCCTTCCAGCAGCGTCAGGCGAGGAAAAAGGAACGGCGGCGGGGTCACTGAGCCCGCCGCCGCTTTGTCATAGTTCTAAAATATATAAACAGGAAGAAAATATTGAACTTTACAATTTGAACATAATGTGGTAGGATAAGAGAAAGAGATGGGTAATCGTGGAGTTCCAACCATTGAGTTTAATGCGGAAGACTGGTATAGAAGAGGCAGACCAACGAGGTTTCCCCGCACTGGCTGTTCGGAATCATTCGTAACAGATGGTCAACGTGTCTGGATATGTAAATTATTGAGACGGGTGATTGAAACGAGGTGGGTCCAATGCAGAATTTGGAGCGCACATTCCATAATACAAGTCAGGTTTGAAGATGCTTATGTATCCTGAGGAGAGAGGTCAAGATGGACAAATTCAAGTCATTCCTGCAATCTGAATGGTTCGTTCCATTTCTCCGGTTTTGCGTATTTATTGCGTTGCTCTTTGTGCTCTTTATTGCCCTCTGCGGTATTGGGCTTTCCGGCTCCAATCGCTACTCGGTTGACACGCAGATCAGGCTGACGACACGATATATTGTACTTGCTTTGGGCGCTGTTACCGGCTTGGTCATAAACGCCCGGTGAGCGGTTTGAAATCAAATATTTGCGACTTAACGCCAAGAGGCCGCAGGCATTGCCTGCGGCCTCTTTTCCGCTCTGTTCGGCGGTTAAAAAAGTTCTCTGAAATTTTTTGCAGATACCTCTTGACAATTGAAAATCTTGTGGTATGATGAGGGTGAAAACAAAAAGTTAGTATACCTAAAAACTTTTTAGGAGGTCTTTCCGATGAACAATCCGATCAAATGGGTACTCAACCAAATGCCCGCTGGCGGGGACAACCGCCTGTCCGTCATGTCGGCGGACAACGTGATCAAGGCGCGGGAATTCCACCGGTCCTTCCCCCAATACGCGGTCACGCCGCTGGCCCGGCTGGACGGCATGGCGGAGTGCCTGGGCCTGGGCAGCCTGTGCGTCAAGGACGAGTCCTACCGCTTCGGGCTGAACGCCTTCAAGGTGCTGGGCGGCTCCTTCGCCATGGCCCGGTACATTGCGGGAGAGATGAACCGGGATGTGTCGGAGATGACCTATGACTACCTGACCAGTGAGGAATTCCGGAAGGAGTTCGGTCAGGCCACCTTCTTCACCGCCACCGACGGCAACCACGGCCGGGGCGTGGCCTGGGCGGCGAACCGGCTGGGCCAGAAGGCCGTGGTCCACATGCCCAAGGGCAGCACCCAGACCCGGTTTGACAACATCGCCAAGGAGGGCGCTCAGGTCACCATCGAGGAAGTCAACTATGACGACTGCGTGCGGATGGCGGCCGCCGGGGCGGCTGAGACCGAGCACGGCGTGGTGATTCAGGATACGGCCTGGGAGGGCTACGAGGAGATTCCCGCCTGGATTATGCAGGGCTACGGCACCATGGCCAGCGAGGCCGCCGAGCAGATGCGCCAGATGGAGCTTGGCCGGCCTACCCACGTCTTTGTTCAGGCCGGTGTAGGCAGTCTGGCGGGAGCGGTCGTTGGGTACTTCTCCAACCTGTTCCCCACGGACCCGCCCAAGTTTGTGGTCATGGAAGCCGGAGCGGCTGACTGCCTCTACCAGGGCGCGAAGGCCGGGGACGGCAAGCCCAGAATCGTGGCCGGCGACCTTCAGACCATCATGGCCGGTCTGGCCTGCGGCGAGCCCAACACCATCTCCTGGGAGATTCTCAGAAGTCAGGTTTCCGCCCTCCTGTCCTGTCCCGACTGGGTGAGCGCCAAGGGCATGCGGATGCTGGCGGCGCCCGTGAAGGGCGACCCGGCGGTGGTTTCCGGCGAGTCCGGCGCTGTGGGCATGGGCGTTATCTCCACGATTATGACCGGCGACAGCTACAAGGAGCTCCGGGAGGCCCTGGGGCTGGACCGGAACAGCCAGGTGCTGATGTTCTCCACCGAGGGAGACACCGACCCGGAAAAGTACCGCGACGTGGTCTGGGGCGGCGAGTATCCCTGCGAACTGTAACATTTCCTCTTCTTTTCCTTGAACGGAAAAGAAGCAAAAGGAACGTTAAACCGCGCTTTATTGAGACATAAATTATTTTAAATATGGAGGAATACATCATGGACAGCAAAAAGATTTTGGACGCCGCTGAAAGCTACCGCGCCGGCATGAGCAGCTTCCTGCGCGACATGATTTCCCACCCCAGCGAGAGCTGTGAGGAAAAGGAAGTCGTGGCCTGCATCAAGGCGGAGATGGAGAAGCTGGGCTACGACAAGGTAGAGGTGGACGGCCTGGGCAACGTCATCGGCTGGATGGGCGAGGGCGGCAAGATCATCGCCATTGACTCCCACATCGACACCGTGGGCATCGGCAACCGGAACAACTGGACCGCCGACCCCTACGAGGGCTGGGAGGACGACGCCATCATCTACGGCCGGGGCGGATCCGACCAGGAGGGCGGCATGGCCTCCGCCGTATACGGGGCCAAGATCATGAAGGATCTGGACCTCATCCCCGCCGGTTACAAGATCATGGTGGTGGGCTCCGTTCAGGAGGAGGACTGTGACGGCATGTGCTGGCAGTACATCGTCAACAAGTTCTTCCCCGCCAATGGCATCAAGAAGGAGCAAGTGGAGTTCGTCATCTCCACCGAGCCCACGGACGGCGGCATTTACCGCGGCCACCGGGGCCGCATGGAAATCCGGGTGGACGTAAAGGGTGTGTCCTGCCACGGTTCCGCGCCGGAGCGGGGCGACAACGCCATTTATAAGATGGCCGACATTCTCCAGGATGTCCGTGCCCTGAACGAGAACCCCGCCGGCAGCACGGTGGAGGTCAAGGGCCTGGTGAAGATGCTGGATCCCGAGTTCAACCCCGAGCATTACGAGGACGCCCGCTTCCTGGGCCGGGGCACCTGCACCACCTCTCAAATCTTCTACACCTCTCCCAGCCGCTGCGCCGTGGCTGATTCCTGCTCCATCTCCATCGACCGCCGCATGACCGCCGGTGAAACCTGGGATTCCTGCCTCCAGGAAATCCGGGACCTGCCCAGTGTGAAGAAGTACGGCGAGGATGTGAAGGTGTCCATGTACATGTACGACCGTCCCTCCTGGACTGGCGAGGTCTATGAGACCGAGGCCTATTTCCCCACCTGGATCAACAAGGAAAGCGCCGCCCATGTCCAGGCTCTGGTGGACGCCCACCACGCCCTCTTCGGCGACAAGCGGCTGGGCCACAGCGACGCCGACCCCGCCCGTGACGCCATGCACCTGCGCCAGCGGCCCCTCACCGACAAGTGGACCTTCTCCACCAACGGTGTGGCCATCCAGGGCCGGTACGGCATCCCCTGCGTGGGCTTCGGCCCCGGTGCAGAGAGCCAGGCCCACGCCCCCAACGAGATCATATGGAAGGATGACCTGGTGCGCTGCGCCGCCCTGTACGCCGCCGTCCCCTCCCTCTACAGGGAGGAGAATAAGACCGCCGACGTGTCCCAGTTCCGGGCGGGCAAGACCGATAACGATATCAAATAATCGCCTGTCGGGGCGGATATGATCCGCCCGTGATTCCCCTAACGGCTCTATCATATGCGGGCGGATGATATCCGTCCCTACAAATAATGAAAAGGAGATTGAACCATATGGACGCCACCCTTCAGAAATACATTGACAAGCTCAACTCCCTTAACTTCAAGGAGATGTACGAGAACGACTTTTTCCTCACCTGGGATAAGACCGACGACGAGATCGAGGCGGTCTTCACCGTAGCCGATGCCCTGCGCTACATGCGGGAGCACAACATCTCCACCAAAATCTTTGAGTCCGGCCTGGGCATCTCCCTGTTCCGGGACAACTCCACGAGAACTCGGTTCTCCTTCGCCTCCGCCTGCAACCTGCTGGGCCTGGAGGTTCAGGACCTGGACGAGGGCAAGAGCCAGATCGCCCATGGCGAAACCGTCCGGGAGACCGCCAACATGATCTCCTTCATGGCCGACGTCATCGGCATCCGGGACGACATGTATATCGGCAAGGGCCACATCTATCAGAAGGAGGTGGCGGAGGCTGTCACCGAGGGTCACAGGGCCGGCGTGCTGGAGCAGAAGCCCACCCTGGTGAACCTCCAGTGCGACATCGACCACCCCACCCAGTGCATGGCGGACATGCTCCACATCATCCACGAGTTCGGCGGGGTGGAGAACCTGAAGGACAAGAAGGTGGCCATGACCTGGGCCTACTCCCCCAGCTACGGCAAGCCCCTGTCCGTGCCCCAGGGCGTCATCGGTCTGATGACCCGCTTCGGCATGGACGTGGTTCTGGCCCACCCCGAGGGCTACGAGGTCATGCCCGAGGTGGAGGAGGTGGCGAAGAAGAACGCCGTCGCTACCGGCGGCACCTTCCAGCGGGTCAGCTCCATGGCCGAGGCTTTCCAGGATGCGGACATCGTCTATCCCAAAAGCTGGGCCCCCTTTGCCGCCATGAAGAAGCGCACCGACCTGTATGGCAAGGGCGACACCGACGGCATCAAGGCCCTGGAGAAGGAGCTGCTGGCCCAAAACGCTCAGCACAAGGACTGGTGCTGTACCGAGGAGCTGATGAAGACCACCCGGGACGGCAAGGCCTTGTACCTCCACTGCCTGCCCGCCGACATAAACGGCGTATCCTGCGCGGACGGCGAGGTGGAGGCCAGCGTTTTCGACCGCTACCGCGACCCCCTGTATAAGGAGGCCAGCTTCAAGCCCTACATCATCGCCGCCATGATCCTCCTGGCCAAGTGCAAAGACCCCCAGGCCACCCTGAAGGCTCTGGAGGAGCGGGGGGACTGCCCGCTGGTTCCAGAAGTAATGAAACGCAGAAAAAGCGACAAATTGCGGGCGGCCAGTGGCCGCCCCTACTTGTATTCTGACGAAAGCGGAGGTAAAATAGAATGGGTAAGCGCATTGTAATTGCTCTGGGCGGCAACGCTCTTGGAAATAACCTTCCAGAGCAGATGCTCGCCGTGAAGCAGACGGCCAAAGCCATTGCCGGCCTCATTGAGGACGGCAATCAGGTCATCCTCTCCCACGGCAACGGGCCCCAGGTGGGCATGATTCAGAAGGCCATGGCGGAATTGACCCGCTCCGACGCGGAGAGGTATATCCCCTGTCCCCTGTCGGTCTGCGTGGCCATGAGCCAGGGGTATATTGGCTATGACCTGCAGAACGCCCTGCGGGAGGAGCTGCTGGATCGGGGAATCCAGAAGGGGGTTGCCACTGTCCTCACCCAGGTGGAGGTGGACCCCGCCGATCCTGCCTTCCAGCACCCCACCAAGCCGATCGGAGCTTTTATGACCAGAGAGGAAGCCGAGAAGCTGGTTGCTGAGCGGGACTACCAGGTCATTGAGGACGCCGGCCGGGGATACCGCCGGGTGGTGGCCTCCCCCAAGCCCCGGTCCATTGTGGAGATTCAGTCCATCCGGGACATGGTGGAGGCAGGACTGGTTGTGGTGGCCTGCGGCGGAGGCGGCATCCCTGTGTTTCGGACAGAGGGCCACCACCTGAAGGGGGCGGCCGCGGTGATTGACAAGGATTTCGCCTCCTGCGTCCTGGCACAGCAGCTGGAGGCCGACACCCTGATCATCCTCACCGCAGTGGAAAAGGCGGCGGTGAATTTCGGCAGACCCAACCAGAAGTGGCTGGACCGCCTCACCCCGGAGGAGGCGGAAGTCTATATATCCGAGGGCCACTTCGCCCCCGGCTCCATGCTGCCCAAGGTCCAGGCGGCAGTGGAGTTTGCACAATCCGCTCCCGGCCGTTCCGCCCTCATCACCCTGCTGGAAAAGGCCCGGGACGGCGTGGCGGGAAAAACCGGCACTGTGATTGCCATGTGAGACGAGCACCATCCATCCGGCTGACAAGGAGGAATTTTATGTCCATCCTCATTCAAAACGGCACGCTTCTCTGTCCCGAGGGTCCGGTGAAGGCCGACCTGCGTGCGGAGGGGGAAAAAATCGCCCAAATCGGTCCCAACCTTCCTGTGGGGGACAACACCGTGATTGACGCCTCAGGGAAGCTGGTCTTCCCCGGCTTTATCGACACGCACACCCACCTTGAGATGAACAAGGGGCTGCCCAATGAGACAGCGGACAGCTGGGCCTCCGGCACGCTGGCCGCCCTGGCCGGGGGAACCACCACCGTGCTGGACTTCGCCGAGCCGGAGCGGGGAGCCTCCCTGTCCTCCGCTCTGGATACCTGGCACCGCCGGGCGGATGGCGCGGCCAGCTGTCACTACGCCTTTCATATGACGATTAAGGACTGGAATCCTTCCATCAAAGAGGAGCTGGCGGACATGACGGCGGCGGGAGTCACCTCCTATAAGGTGTATCTGGCCTATGACGCTCTGAGGATTTCCGACGGCACTGCGCTTGAGGTGGTCCGGGCCGTGGGAGAACAGGGCGGCATTGTGGGCTGTCACTGTGAAAATGGAGACCTGGTTGCCGCCGGAATCGCCGCTCAGAAGGCCGCCGGACGCTGGGGAACCGCCGCCCACCCCCTGTCCCGCCCGGCGGCAGTGGAGGCAGAGGCGATAACCCGCTGGCTGACCATCGGGGAGCTGGCGGAGTATCCGGTGAATATCGTCCACCTGTCCACTGCCCGGGGCCTGGAGGCGGTGCGGAACGCCCGGGCCAGGGGACAGAAGCTCTATGTGGAGACCTGCCCTCAGTATCTGCTGCTGGACGACAGCCGGTACAGCCTGCCCGGCTTTGAGGGCGCCAAGTTTGTCCTCTCCCCTCCCCTGCGGAAAAAACAGGATATCGACGCTTTATGGACGGCCCTGGAGGCGGGGGAAATTGATACCATCAGCACCGACCACTGCTCCTTCCACTTCCACGGGGCCAAGGAGTTGGGCCGGGAGGACTTTTCCAAAATTCCCAATGGTATCCCTGGCGTGGAACACCGGCCGGTCCTGATGTATACCTGCGGGGCGGCCACAGGCCGGATCAGCCCCTTCCAGCTGATGAAGCTGCTGTCGGAGCAGCCTGCCAAGCTCTTTGGCATGTATCCCCAAAAGGGCGCCCTGGCCCCGGGGAGCGACGCCGACATTGTCATTTTTGATCCTGAATACCGTGGCCTCATCACCGCGGCTGCCCAGCACCAGGCCGTGGACTACACCCCCTATGAGGGGATGGCGGTCCGGGGGCGGGTGGAGACCGTTCTGCTCTCCGGCACCGCCGCTGTGACAAACGGGCAGGTCACCGCCCCGAACCAGGGCCGGTTTGTCCGCCGGGGACCGTCCCGGTTCTGGCGATGAGGGTGGGGGCAGTGCTGATGGCCTCGGGCTTTTCGGTCCGGTTTGGCTCTAATAAGCTGCTCCAGCAGGTAGATGGCGCCTCCATGATTGAGCGGACCATGGCTTCGATTCCACCGCAGCTGTTTGACAGGGCCGCTGTGGTCAGCCCCTATCCGGAGATTCTTTCCCTGGCAGAGAAGCGGGGCTACCTGCCCGTTCCAAATCCCGACGCGGCCCAGGGACAGTCCGCCTCCCTCCGCCTTGGGCTGGCCAGGCTGACAGATATGGACGGGGTGCTCTTTGCCGTGTGCGATCAGCCCTGGCTGGAGGGGGAGAGCGTCCTGCGGCTGATCAACTGCTTTCGGGAGGCCCCCAGCCGAATCTGCGCCCTGAGCTGGCAGGGCATGCGGGGCAATCCGGCCGTTTTTCCCGCCCGCCTGTTTTCTGAGCTGCTGGCACTCACTGGAGAGCGGGGGGGCGGCGTTGTCATCCGGGCCCATCCGGACCTGCTGCGTCTGGTAGAAGTTCGCCGGGCCGCAGAGCTGCGGGATGTGGACACCCCCGCCGGTCTGAATGGGCCGGTATAGCCTGGAAAATCCCATATTTGGAGCAATTTAGACAAAATTTAATATTTTATAAATTTTTTACAAAAATTCTGCTTTTTTTAGACGCTTCTATGTTAAACTGTAGTATCACAGCATTGAAAAAGGAATAGACCCAGCGCAAAACTAATTTGGAAGGAGTTTACTATGAGCCGATTATCCATCGAAACGCCAGGACGGGCCCAAACCGTCCTGAGCGGACTCCAGCGTGACATGGAGCGGCGGATCAGCGCCAGCCAGCCGGGGCTGTGTCCGGTTGACATGTCGCTGAACTTCCTGCGCCTGTGCCACGCCCAGACCTGCGGCAAGTGCGTACCCTGCCGGGTGGGACTGAGCCAGCTGTCTGTTCTTATCGAACAGGTACTGGACCGCACCGCCACCCTGGAAACCATTGATCTCATTGAAAACACTGCTCAGGTCATCGCCGACTCCGCCGACTGCGCCATCGGCTACGAGGCCGCCCACATGGTGCTCAAGGGCGTGCGGGGCTTCCGCGAGGACTATGAGGAGCACATCCTCCACGGCCGGTGTATCTGCGGCCTGAGTCATCCGGTCCCCTGCGTGTCCACCTGCCCTGCCCATGTGGATATTCCGGGCTATGTGGCCCTGGTGCGGGAGGGACGGTACGACGACGCGGTGCACCTCATCCGGAAGGACAATCCCTTCCCCTCCGCCTGCGCCTATGTGTGTGAGCACCCCTGCGAGAGCCAGTGCCGCCGCCGGATGGTGGACGACGCCGTCAATATCTGCGGGCTGAAACGCTTTGCCGTGGACCACGCACAGGACGTCAGCGTAGAAAAAAAGGCCCCGGCCACAGGCAAAACAGTGGCCGTCATCGGCGGCGGCCCCGGCGGCATGACGGCCGCCTACTACCTGTCCCTTATGGGCCACCAGGTCACCGTCTACGAGCAGCGACCCAAGCTGGGCGGTATGCTGCGTTACGGCATTCCTGATTACCGCCTGCCCCCCGAGATTCTGGACCGGGACATCGAGCACATTATCTCCGCCGGCGTGCAGGTCCATACCGGCGTATCCATCGGAAAAGACCTGCCCATGGAGAACATTCAAAACAGCTTTGATGCAGTATATATCGCCATCGGGGCCCACAACGACAAGAAGCTGGGCCTGGAGGGCGAGGACGCCAAAAACGTCATCAGCGCCGTGGAGCTGCTCCGGGGCGTGGGCGAGGGAGAGGTTCCCGACTTCACCGGCAAGCGGGTCTGCGTGGTAGGGGGCGGCAACGTGTCCATGGACGCCACCCGCACCGCCCTGCGCCTGGGCGCGGAGCATGTAACATGCGTCTACCGCCGCCGGGTGGAGGATATGACCGCCCTGTCCGAGGAAATTGAGGAGGCCATGGCGGAGGGCTGTCAGGTCCTGCCCCTCCAGGCCCCAGCCCGTATCGAAGCGGACAAGGACGGCAAGGTGGCTGCCCTGTGGACCCAGCCCCAGCTCATCGGTCCCTATGGCTGGGACGGCCGGCCCAAGCCTCAGGACGCCGACATCAAGCAGTTCCGCATCCCCTGCGACTATGTGATCGTGGCCATTGGCCAGGCCATCGTGGCGCAGCCCTTCGAGGCCATCGGCGTAACCACCAGCCGGGGAGCCATCCAGGCCGACCTGACCAGCGCTGTTCCCGGCGCACGCAACGTCTTTGCCGGCGGCGACGCGGTGTCCGGACCCGCTACTGTTATTCGGGCCGTGGCCGCAGGCAAGGTGGCCGCCGCCAATATTGATAACTTCCTGGGCTTTGACCACAAGATCCGCCACGAGGTGGAGGTACCCCCTGCGCACTTTACCAACACGCCGCCCTGCGGCCGGGTAAACCTGAAAAACCGGCACCTGTCCAGCTACTGCGGGGACTTCTCCCTGCTGAAGGAGGGCATGACTCAGGAGGAGGCTCAGCAGGAATCCAGCCGCTGCCTGCGCTGTGACCACTTCGGCTACGGCAGCTTTAAGGGAGGGAGGACTACAGAATGGTAACCTTAACGATTGACGGTCAGACTGTCCAGACCCACGAGGGCGCCACCATCCTGGAGGCCGCCCAGAACGCCCAGATTCATATTCCCCACCTGTGCTACTTAAAGAGCATCAACGAAATTGCCGCCTGCCGCGTGTGCTGCGTAGAGGTAGAGGGCGAGCGGGCCATGGTCACCGCCTGCAACAGCCCTGTTCACGAGGGCATGGTGGTCCACACCAACTCCTCACGGGCCCGCCGCACCCGCCGGACCAACGTGGAGCTGATTTTGTCCCAGCACGACTGCAAGTGCGCCACCTGTGTGCGCAGCGGCAACTGCCAGCTTCAGACCATCGCCAACGACCTGGGCATCCTCACGGTCCCCTACGAGACCCAGCTGCCCAAGGGCGTCCGGGGCCAGTGGACCACCACCTTCCCCCTGTTCCACGACTATAACAAGTGCATCAAGTGTATGCGCTGCGTCCAGGTCTGCGACAAGGTCCAGTCTCTGGGCATTTGGGATGTGGCCGGAACCGGCGGACGGACGACCATCGACGTTTCAGGCAACCGGGTCATCAAGGACTCCGACTGCGCTCTGTGCGGCCAGTGCATCACCCACTGTCCTGTGGGCGGCCTGCGGGAGCGGGATGACACTCAGAAGGCCTTTGCCGCCCTGGCCGACCCGGACAAAATCACTGTGGTCCAGGTGGCTCCTGCGGTCCGCACCGCCTGGGGCGAGTATTTCGGCCTGAAGCGGGAGGAGGCCACCATGGAACGCATGGCCGCTGCCCTGCGCCGCCTGGGCTTCAACTATATCTTTGACACCAACTTCACCGCCGACCTGACCATTATGGAGGAGGGCAACGAGTTCCTCCACCGGCTGAAGGCGGGCGGGCTGACCCGCTGGCCCATGTTCACCAGCTGCTGCCCCGGCTGGGTGCGGTTCCTCAAGGGCCAGTATCCTGAGCTGGTGGGCCAGATGTCCACTGCCAAGTCCCCCCAGCAGATGTTCGGCAGCGTGACCAAGAGCTGGTTTGCCCAGAAGCTGGGCGTGGAACCGGAGAAGCTCTTCTGTGTGTCCATCATGCCCTGCGTGGCCAAAAAGGCGGAATGTGAGCTGCCCACCATGGCCACTGAGCACGGCCCCGACGTGGATATGGTGCTCACCACCCGGGAGCTGGTGCGGATGCTCCGGGCCGATCACCTGGACCCCGCCAATCTGCCCGAAGAGCCCCTGGACGATCCTCTCGGCGTCCACACCGGCGCTGGCGTCATCTTTGGCGCAACCGGCGGCGTGATGGAGGCCGCCCTGCGCACTGCCGCCTATGTGCTCACCGGAGAAAACCCGGATCCGGACGCCTTCGCGGAGGTGCGCACCGGACCCGGCCTGCGGGAGGCCACCTATGAGGTGGCTGGAATTCCTGTGCGCTGTGCTGTAGTCAGCGGCCTGGGCAACGCCCGGCAGCTCATTGAGCAGCTGAAGGCCGGCAAGGTCCACTATGACTTTGTGGAGGTCATGGCCTGTCCCGGCGGCTGTGTGGGCGGCGGCGGACAGCCCATTTCCCTGGAGGATGAGGAGCAGTACGGCGTTCGCGGCGAGCGGCTGTACGACCTGGATAAGGCCAACCCCATACGCTTCTCCCACGAAAACCCGGCGGTTCAGGCTCTCTACTCCGAATTCTTCGGCGCCCCCCTCAGCGAGAAATCCGAGCATCTGCTCCATACCGACCACACCGCCTGGAGTATGCCCTATTAACCACTCAGCTTTCCGGAGTATACACAGCGGCCCGGCCTGTCCCTGTTTCGGACAGACTGGGCCGTTTTTTACTTTGCAAAATATCTACTTACCGGATTTAAAGCCGTCCTTCAGGCTGACTGCCCGGTTGAACACCAGAGCGCCGGGCCTGGAATCCCTGCTGTCGGCGCAGAAGTAGCCCAGACGAAGGAACTGGAACCGGTCCGTGCTCCCGGCCGCAGCCAGAGAGGCCTCCAGCTTACAGCCCTCCAGCACCTCCAGAGAGTCGGGGTTCAGGCACTCCAAAAAGTCCTTCTCTCCGCTGTCCGGGTTCTCATCCGCAAAGAGGTTATCATACAGCCGCACCTGGGCATCTACAGCTGTGGCGGCGTCCACCCAGTGGATGGTGGCCCCCTTCACTTTCCGGCCGTCGGCAGGGTCGCCCCCCCGGCTGTCCGGGTCATACTCGGCGGCAATCTGGGTGACGTTCCCCGCCTCGTCGGTCTCATAGCCCACGCATTTGATGAGGTAGGCCCCCTTCAGGCGGCACTCCGGCCCGCCGGGATACAGCCGCTTGTATTTGGGCACAGGCTGGGGGAGAAAATCCTCCGCCTCCACCCACAGCTCCCGAGAGAAGGTGACCTCCCTCGTCCCGGCGGAGGGATCCAGGGGGTTGTTCTCCACAGTGAGTGTCTCGCTCTGACCGGCCGGGTAGTTGGTGATGACCAGCCTGACGGGCCGCAGAACAGCCATTACCCTTCTGGCATGTTCGTTCAGGTCCTCCCGGAGGCAGTGCTCCAGAAATGCGTACTCCACCACATTGGCGGACTTGGCCACCCCGATACGCTCACAGAAATTCCGGATGGAGCGGGGGGTGTAGCCCCGGCGGCGCAGGCCACACAGGGTGGGCATTCTGGGGTCGTCCCATCCGGCCACCCGGCCCTCCTCCACCAGCCGGCGCAGCTTCCGCTTGGACATGACGGTGTGGTCAATTCCCAGCCGGGCGAACTCGATCTGCCGGGGACTGCTGGGCAGCTCGCAGTGCTCAATCACCCAGTTATAGAGGGGTCTGTGGGCCTCGAACTCCAGCGAGCACAGGGAGTGGGTGATCCCCTCCAGGGCATCCTGAATGGGGTGAGCAAAGTCGTACATGGGATAGATGCACCACTTGTTCCCGTGGCGGTGATGGGGCAGGTGGTTAATCCGGTAGATGACCGGATCCCGCATATTGAAATTGCCGCTGGCCAGGTCAATTTTGGCCCGGAGGGTCATGGCCCCGTCAGGGAATTCTCCGGCCCTCATCCTGCGGAACAGGTCCAGACTCTCCTCCACAGGCCGGTCCCGCCAGGGGGAGCGGGCAGGAACACCCACACCGCCCCGGTACTCCTTAAACTCCTCGGGGGTGAGCTGGCAGACATAGGCCAGCCCCTTCTGAATCAGCAGCTCCGCCTGGCGGTAGTCCTCCTCAAAGTAGTCCGAACCGTAGAAAAACCGGTCCCCCCAGTCGAAGCCCAGCCAGTGGATATCCTCCTTGATGGCGTCCACAAACTCCTCGTCCTCCTTGGTGGGGTTGGTATCGTCCATGCGCAGGTTGCAGATACCGCCAAACTTCTCCGCCGTGCCAAAGTCGATGGTCAGGGCCTTGCAGTGGCCAATGTGCAGATAGCCGTTAGGCTCAGGGGGAAAACGGGTGTGTACCTGCATTCCGGCGCAGCGCCCGCCCTCGGAAATATCCTCCTGGATAAATTGATGAATAAAGTTTTGGCTCTCCGAAGTTCCCTCTTCAACGGCAGCTTTGACCTCTTCCGACATAATGTCTCCTCCTGTCTCCTTGGTATGCCGACCCACAAGCCAGCATAAAATTATCTTGTTTATTTTACACCTGCTGCCGGGGAAAATGCAAGGTTTTCCCGCAGCATTCCCGCTCTTCCGGCAAGACGTGTGGAAAAGAGGAAAAAAAACACTGCGTTTTGTGATAAAGTTACAGAAGCGCCCCACCCCTATCCGCTATAATTACAGAAAATGATTGCTCTCCCGGCGGAAACCGGGTATACTACGGAAAAGGAGGTGTTCCCCATGGCCCATGACATTATTGTGCTGGGCAGCGGTCCGGCCGGCCTGGCGGCGGCTGTAGCTGCCAGAGGGCGGAACAAAAGCGTCCTTGTCATTGGAAACCGCTGGCAGGACAGTCCTCTGGCCAAAGCGGAGCGGGTCGATAACTACCCCGGTCTTCCAGGCCGGACTGGTCTGGAAGTTCTGGAGGCATTCCACAGCCACGCTTCCTCATTGGGAACCGAGTTTGCAGTGGGCAGAGCTCTGTCCCTGCTGATCTGGAACGGCTTCTCCATCACCGTGGGCAGCCAGATATACCAGAGCTCCGCTCTGATTCTCTCCCCCGGCGTGGTGCGGCAGGCCAAATACCCCGGCGAGACGGAATACCTGGGCCGCGGGGTAAGCTACTGCGCCACCTGCGACGGGATGCTCTATCGAAATCGGCCTGTGGCCGTTGTGGGGCTGGCCCCAGACTCCCCCCAGGAGGCCAACTATCTGAAAAGCCTGGGCTGTCAGGTGGTCTATGTCTCTCCGCATCAGCCCACAGGTCTGGACAAGGACATCCCCTATGTAAAAGCAGGCCGGCTTGTCATTAAAGGCGGGCAGACCATCACCGCCCTTGAGGCAGACGGCACTGAGCTGCCCTGTTCGGGGGTCTTTATCCTCCGCCGGGCCGTGGCCCCCACCGACCTCCTTCCTGATCTGGAGACAACAGAGGGCGTTATCCGTGTAGACCGAAACATGTCCACCAATATCCCTGGAGTCTTTGCCGCCGGAGACTGCACCGGCGCCCCCCTCCAGGTATCCAAGGCCGTGGGAGAGGGCCATATAGCCGCTCTGTCCGCCTGCGAATATCTGGACACTTTGTAAAAATACAAAAAGAAAGGATAATTACTATGATTCACTTTAACAAGGAGACCTTTGACAAAGCCCTGGGCGAGGGCAAGCTAATGATGGTAGATTTCTGGGCCGACTGGTGTGTCCCCTGTCAGATGCTGGGCCCCGTCATGGAAAGTCTGGCGGAGCAGTATGAGGGCAAAGCCGTCGTCGGCAAGGTGAACACCGATGAGGAAGGGGAGCTCGCCATGCGGTACACCGTAATGAACATCCCCACAGTCATCTTCTTCAAGGATGGCAAGGAGGTTGACCGCAAGGTGGGCGTTATGCCCCCGGACGTCTTCGCCCAGGTACTGGAGAAAAATCTGTAAACGACCGCCCCGCCAGAACTGGCGGGGCGGCTGTTCTTTCAGCGGAGGGCAAACCCACCCTTGCCGCTCTTTTTAATTTGATACAGCGCATCGTCTGCCACAGCACTCAGGGACTCATAGGTCCGCCCATAGGTGGGCGCACTGGCCACACCGATGCTGACGCCGGCTGTAATGTCAATTCCCTCGATCTTCAGGGCACGAATCCGGTCCAGCAGCTCCTGGGCCTTCTGCTCCGCCATCACCTGGCTGTCAGAGCCCGACAGGAAGGCTATAAACTCGTCTCCTCCCACCCGGGCGACAATATCGTCGGTGCGGAATGTCTCCGTCAGTATCTGGCCCACGGCAATCAGCAATTTATCGCCGGCGGCATGGCCATAGTTATCATTGACGGACTTGAAGTCATCCAGATCCATCATAAACAGGATACCCCGGGATATTTGCTCCAGCCGGGCGTTGATCACCTTCACACCTGCCCGGTTATACAGCCCTGTCAGCGGGTCCTGCTGGGCCTGCTCCCGCAGCTCCTTCTCCCGGTCAATCTGGGCGCTGATATCCGTCAGCGTGCCAATCACCCGAGACACCTTACCATCCGGTCCAAAAACCGCCTTATACTGACTTCTGTACCAACTGTACCCCCCATCGCGTTTTTTCATGCGGGTCCGGTCATGCTCAATCTGGTCCGGCTGCATAGACCGGCCCCCCCGGAGGATCCGCCGTACATTGACAATATCGTCAGGGTGGAAAATGGGAAACTCATTGCTCTCATCGGTGATCCGTTCCAGCCTGGCCTCCTCCAGGTCCAGCGTTTTCAAGGCGTTGGAGGTAAACTCCAGACTGTCATCCTTGCAGTCATATTCAAAGAGCAGTGTGTCCTTGAACTCCGCCAGAGCGTCATACCGCAGCTTTTCCTCCGCCAGTCTGGACCGCTGCCACCAGGCCAGAACGGCCAGGAACGCACACACGCTCAGACTAACCAGCATCACAACGGCCTGTACCATGGAACTGCGCTCAATCTGAATGCTGGGGGACTGGGAAAACTGCACTACCCGCCAGCCGTTATATCCCACCTGGGCCCAGGCCACATAAAACCGTCCCTCCGGCGGATCGTAATAAAAGGACCCGGTCTCGCTTTCCTGAAACGCACTGGAAAAAGCTTTCCCCTCCGAAGCTGTGATCCCGTTCCCGGCACCTAGCTCCACAAGGTCAGCTCCTTCAGTTTCCGGTCTGCTTCCAAATACAACCCGGCCGTCCGCTCCGGCAATTACAGCATGGACATTATGGAAAAATGTAGAATGTGTCCCCTGAATCAACAAGGTATTGACGTTCACCCTGGCCAGCAGAGCGCCTACAACCCGCCCCTCCCACTCCATTGGACGAATCGCAACAACATAATACTCCTCCCACTTAGAGGTGGGAATGATGCCGCTGATCACAGCCTCTCCAGAAAGAACCCGGCGGAGCAGACCCGAATCCTCCCTGGCCCAGTCGGAGCCGGACAGCTCCTCCCGGTCCATATAGCTCAAATCCATGCGGTCATCCACCAGATTGAAATTCTTTACCATGGGCGACACCCAGCTTTTTTCCGGGGCGCGGGGGTCCTCCTCAATGAGAAGACCCGCGTTTTTCAGCACAGTCTCGGCGTAGTGGAGCAGGTATCCCGCCCCCTCTCCGGCCTCCACGGTATGGGCGGTCAGGCTCTCTGTCAGCATCCGGTCCAGCTCTGCCTCCACTGCCCGATAGCGGATCACCAGCACCCCAAAAAAGAGCGCCAGCAGTATCGCACCGCACACCGTTAACAGAACCGCCAGCCAGGTGGCACTCTGTTTCTTCAAACCAGCCATACTCCATCCCCCCGCCGTATCAAAAGCCCCTTTGCTCAGCTTTTGTTATTGTACCACCTTGGATATGCTTTGTAAATATATAAGAAGAAATTTTTTTCAAATCTAACTCGCATTTACCAGAGCCTCCCCCGCCCGATAGATATCGCCTGCGCCAACAGTAAGAATCAGATCCCCAGGCCGGGCAATGTCGGCCAGGCGGGCTGTGACCTCCTCCAGACAGGGGCAATACACCCCATTGGGAAGCTCTTTGACCAGGTCCAGGGAGGAGATTCCCAGGGTATTCCGCTCCCGGGCGGCGTAAATCTCCGCCAGAACAGCCACGTCGGCCAGCTTCAGAGCCTCTGCAAACTTGTCGAAGAGGGCGGCGGTGCGGGTATAGGTGTGGGGCTGGAAGGCACACACAATCCGGCTGTATCCCAGGGCCCGCGCCATAGTGAGCAGGGCTCGCAGCTCGTCGGGGTGGTGGGCATAGTCGTCATAGACCGCGGCGCCGTGATACTCCCCCTTTCTCTCAAAGCGCCGTCCCGCACCGGTGAAGCTGTTCAGCCCCTCCTCCACTGCCTGGCCGGGCACACCCAGCACATAGGCGGCGCTGGCCGCAGCCAGGGCGTTGGCAACATTGTGCCCCCCTCCCACCTGGAGGGACACATGGGCATATCGCGCCCCGTGGACCGCAATGTCAAAGGTGGGCAGCCCCCTGTCCCAGGTGAGGTTCTCCGCGGTACACTCCGCCTCATGCTCCAGGCCAAAGGTAAAGACGTCCAAACCGCGCACTGTATCCCGGGCTCCGTCGTTGTCTGCGTTGACAATTACGCTGCCGCCAGGGGGCACCAGTTGGGCAAAGCGGCGGAAGGAGCTCTTAATGTCGTCCAGGTCCTTGAAAAAGTCCAGATGGTCCGGCTCCACATTGAGAATTACCGCCACTGTGGGGGCAAAGGACAAAAAAGAGTTGCAGTATTCGCAGGATTCTGCAATAATCGTATCCCCGTGGCCCACCCGGTGTCCAGCTCCAAGAATGGGCAGCGTCCCCCCAATCATTACCGAGGGGTCCCGCCCGGCGGCCAGGAATATGTGGGTGCACATGGAGGTGGTGGTGGTCTTACCGTGGGTGCCCGCCACGCACAGGGCATTTTTATAGTGCCGCATGATAGCGCCCCAGGCCTGGGCCCGCTCAAAGACGGGGATACCCGCGGAAAGCGCAGCGGCAATCTCTGGATTGTCGTCGTGAACGGCGGCGGTGCGGATAACACAGCCCGCCCCCTTCACACGTTCCGGCAGATGCCCGACGGTCACTGGAATGCCCAGCGTCCGCAGACGTCCCGTCGTGTCACTCTCCCGCATATCCGAGCCGGTGACAACCACCCCCTTGCCCTTCAGCACCTCGGCCAGCGGAGCCATAGACACTCCGCCCACGCCCACCAGATGAGCGCTCTCTCCAGGCTTGATATAATCCTCAATATTCTGCTTCATTGCACAGCACCTCTTCTACACGGTTTCTCTTTTTATTCTATCCATTTTTTGAAAAATGGGTGCGGATTTTCCTCATTACATATTACCTTCTCACTGCCAGCTCATAGAGCTGATTCCGGGGAAGTCCCATCTCCCTGGCGGATCGCTTCACCGCGTCCCGGAGGGACAGCCCCTCCCCCCGGAGCTTATCCACCAGGGCCAAGCCATCCTCCAATGTGAACCCCTGCTCCTCCTGGGGCTCCGCGCCCCGGACTACCAGCACAAACTCCCCCTTGGGGGCATTCTCCTGATAATACGCGGCGGCCTCCCCTAGCGTGGTCCGGTGAATTTCCTCGTGGAGCTTGGTCAGCTCCCGGCACAGTGAGACGGGGCGCTCCAAACCAAAGGCGTCCGCCAAGTCCTGGAGGGTAGCGGACAGTTTATGCGGTGCCTCATAGAAGATCATGGTCCTCTCCTCCCCCCGGAGGGAGTCCAGATGGTCCCGGCGATTCTTTTTGTTCATCGCCAAAAAGCCCTCAAAGGTAAACCGCCCGGTGGGCTGGCCGGAGACGGCCAGGGCGGTCACCAGGGCACAGGGACCGGGGAGCGCGCACACTGGAATCCCCAAAGCGGCGCACTGGGCCACCAGCTCCTCACCCGGGTCGGAAACAGCGGGGGTTCCTGCGTCGGTGACCAGGGCACAGCTCTCCCCGTCCTGGAGCCGGTTCAAAATGGCCCGGCCGCTGGCCTCGGTACTGTGCCTGTGGTAGGCCGCCATCGGCTTCTTCAGCCCCAGATGGTTGAGCAGCTTCACTGTTACCCGGGTATCCTCGGCGGCAATGAAATCCACCTGTTCCAGTGTCTCCGCCATTCGTCGGGAGATGTCTCCCAGATTGCCGATGGGGGTGGGAACCAGATATAATGTGCCAGCCAATATCACCGCCGCCCTTCCTCAAATTTTTCCAGAATATTATAGCACATACAGGAGAAATGTGGTATCATTTTCTCAAAGTTTCTTTTGTGAGGTGCCCGTATGGTCAAAACCGAACAGCTAGGGCCCTACGTCCTGTCCTGGCCCAGCGGCGTCTTCCCCCTGGGGGGCGACGCACTGGCTCTGGGGGAATTTGCCCTTGTCAAGCCCGGACAGAGGGTCTGCGACCTGGGGACGGGCAGCGGAGTTCTGCTTCTCCTCCTGGCCCGGCGGGCAGAGAGGCTCTCCCTCACCGGCATCGACATCAACCCCCTGTCCGCCCGGATTGCCCAGGAAAATCTGGAGGTCAACCGCCTCTCGGGAAGGATCCTCTGCGGCGACCTGCGCACCGCTCCCCTCCCCGCCGGAGGCTTCGATCTGGCCGTCTCCAACCCGCCCTACTTCCCTGTGGGCAGCGGCAAAAGCGGCGGGCCTGCCCGGAGTGAGGAATCCTGTTCCCTGGACGAGCTGTGCGCCGCTGCGTCCAGGCTGGTAAAAAACGGGGGCCGCTTCGCCCTGTGCCACCGTCCGGAACGGTTGGCGGACGTGCTCTGCACCCTTCGAGCCCACAGTTTGGAGCCCAAACGCCTCAAGCTGGTCTCCCACGGGCCGGGCCATCCCCCCTCCCTCCTCCTGGCGGAGGCGGTCAGGCAGGGCCGGCCGGGACTGGTGATTGAACCATAAAAAGAGGGCCGGCGGCCCTCTTTTTACCTCTGGTATTCAAATTCCAAATCATACATGGACACAATGTCCCCATCCTTAATGCCCATCTCCTCCAGCCTGTCAAACAGTCCCGACTGGCGCAGCTTCTGGTCGAACCAGTTCCGGGACTCGTAGTCGCCGAAATTGACGTTGGCGATGAGCCGCTGGAGCCAGGGGGCGTCCACCACCCAGGTGCCGTCAAACTCCTGGATGTCCACTTCTCCGTCAGTGTCCACCTCAGGGGGTCGCTCCACATAGGTGGGCTCATACACCGCCACAGGGGGCAGCTCCTGGAGAAGCTGTGCGGTACGCAGGACCAGCTCCCTGGTACCCTGGTGGGCAGCTGCGGAGATTTCCAGCAGCTCCAGGCCCAGGCCCTCCACATGGGCACGGAGCCGGTCCAGCAGAGAGGAATCCTCCAAAATGTCCACCTTGTTGGCCGCCACAAGCATCCTCCGCCCGGCCAGCTCGGGGGAGTACCGGCGCAGCTCCTCGTTGATGGCCTCAAGGTCGGCCACTGGGTCCCGGCCCTCAGAGCCGGATACGTCCACCACATGGATCAGCAGCCGGCAGCGGTCGATGTGCCGCAGAAAGTCGTGGCCCAGGCCGGCACCGTCGGCAGCCCCCTCAATGATACCGGGAATATCCGCCATCACGAAGGAGACTCCCTCCTCCACATAGACCACCCCAAGATTGGGGAAGAGGGTGGTAAAGTGGTAGTTGGCAATTTTGGGCTGGGCCCGGCTGACCACTGACAGCAGGGTGGACTTGCCCACGTTGGGGAACCCCACCAGCCCAACGTCGGCCAGCAGCTTCAGCTCCAGCACCACGTCCCGGCTCTGGCCGGGCAGGCCCGCCTTGGCAAACCGGGGCACCTGACGGGTGGGGGTGGCAAAGTGCTGGTTGCCCCAGCCCCCCCGGCC
>JAAVYL010000022.1 GCA_022791075.1 Lawsonibacter sp.
ACGTGTCGGTTGCCCACTACTCCCAGGTGCTGTCCGACTGCTTCAAGTACAGCCACATCGTCTTCGCCGCCCCCACCTTCAACAACGGCATCTTTGACCCCATGGAGCACCTGCTCCGGGACCTGGCCCACCACAATCTGCAAAACCGCAAGGCCGCCCTCATCCAGAACGGCTCCTGGGCCCCCGCCAGCGGCAAGCTGATGACCGAAATCCTGGGCGGGATGAAGAATATGGAGCTGATCGAGGCCCCCTTCACCCTCAAGTCCGCCCTGGCCCCCGGCCAGGAGCGTGAGCTGGAGGTTTTGGCCCAGACTCTGGCCGCCTCCGTCAAGGGCGGGGAGCCCGCCCCTGTGCAGGAGGAGGCCCCAAAGCCCAAGGGCTTCATCTGCAAAATCTGCGGCTTTATCTATGAGAGCGACACCCTCCCCGACGACTATGTCTGCCCCATCTGCCGCCGCCCCGCCTCCGACTTTGAGCCGGTGCAGTGATACAAAGACCGCCGCCCCTTGTAAGGGCGGCGGTCTTTGTTATATCCATCAGCGACAATTTCTCATCTCCCCGGCAGCTGAGGAGCCATCGTGCGGGTGTGGCGTATCTCCTCCCAGACCGTGGTCCGCTTCCAGAAGGTAACAGCGGTAATGGGCAGCCAGGACAGAAGGAACAGCCAATAGGTCCCCAAAGCCTTCCACAGCCGGCGGTCCCACTTTTTCTCCAGGGTAATCACCACGGCGGCGGCAGCTGTGGCGGTGAGAGCGGCCCAGGCAATATTTCCAAAGGCCGCCGCCAGCCCCAGGACCAGGGCCTGGAGCGGGGTTCTGCCCTGCAGAGCCGCGGTGAGCGCGGTACACACCAGCCCCACCAGGGCAGCCAGCTGATAGGCAGGCAGGCCCATAGTGGTCCCCAGGTCAAAGACGCTCAGCCTGGGCCGCTCCCCCAGCTGCTGCCCCACAGCGGGTAAGTAAGCCTGCGCCACCTGGAGGGTGCCGCTGGACCAGCGGCGGCGCTGCTTGGCCGACTGCTCCCAGGTGAGAGGCTGTTCGTCATAGGTAACCGCCTTGGGCACATAGGCCACCCTCTCCCCCGCCAGAATGGTCTGGGTGGTAATTTCAAAATCCTCGCTGATGGTCTCGGTCCGCCAGCCGCCCAGACGGTCCAGCAGACGCTGCGTCACCATAAAGCCGGTTCCGCCGATGAGGGCAGACAGGCCCAGCCCCGCTTTGCCAGCGTTGTGGAAGCGGTCCATCATCCAGTAGTAGATGGAGGAGCAGCCAGACAGTGCGGTATCATAGGGGTTCTTGCTGTCCCGATAGCCTTGGGCGGCCATCGCTCCAGCCATGCGGGCATTGTTCATCTCCGCCAGGAACCGCTTGTCCACCACGTTATCCGCGTCAAAAACCAGCCAGGCGTCGTACCGCTGGCCCCGCAGGCGGTTGTAGGCGAACCGGAGAACCTCCCCCTTGCTCTTCACCGGAACGGTACACTCCAGCACCCTTGCCCCAAACCGCTCCGCCGCCAGGGCGGTGTTGTCGGTGCAGTTATTGGGCACCACCCAGATATCATACAGCTCCTGGGGGTAGTCCTGCATCAGCAGACTGTTGATCAGAGGACCAATCACCAGCTCCTCGTTTCGGGCGGCAATCAGTATCCCAAACCTGGTACGGGCCGGATGGAAGCCGTAGTCCAGCGGCTTTCTGATACATGCCAGTCCGGAGAGCAGATACCACAGCCCCCAAAGTCCCATCAAAGCTCCCATTGTACCCGTCAGGGCCAGCGCGGCAGGAAACAGCCAATCCATATCCCTGCGCCTCCTCTCATTGTTCTGTCCATAAGGATAGCAGACCTTCTTTAAGGACAAGGTGGGAGGAAGATTAAGATTTTCTAAAGGTTTCTTTAAAGCATGGGACGGGCCGTCCGGCGCATATCCTGAACTAAAACTTCTTTTCTGGAGGGGCGGTTATGGAAACTCGCATCGCAGAGCTGCGGTATAAAGAGGTCATCAGTGTGGAAGACGGAGCCCGTTACGGCTATGTGGGGGACATGGAGGTGGATCTGGATAGCGGGCAGGTCCGGTCGCTGATCGTCCCTGGCCGGCGGCGCTTCTTCGGCCTGTTTGGCCGGGAGGAGGATAAAGTTATTCCCTGGGGGGCGGTGAAACGCTTTGGGGAGGACATCATCCTGGTGGAAAAATAAGGCCGGCCCGCTCCTGCTCAGAGCGGGCCGGCACAGGCTTTCCGCCTGTTTTCACAGCTCCACAGCCGTATCGGTTGCAAAAAACCACAGGACCTGCCGGTTGACAGGCTTTCCCAAAATCGCGGACAGGGCCAGACTGTAGGCCGCCAGCTGAGGCCGGTACTCCTCGGCCCGCTCCTGCTCTCTGCCGGGACGGACCCGGTCGCTCTTGAAGTCCACCACAACAACGCAGCCGTCCTCCCCTTCGAACCAGGCATCAATAACTCCCTGAAGGAGAACCTCCTCTCCCTTTCCGTCCGGGAAGTAGTTCAGCGCGGAATCCAGAATGGAAAACTTAAATTCCCGGCGACAGTTCTCCCCCGCCGCCGCCATGGCCCGGCCCAGACCGCTCTTCAAAAAGGCGGACAGCCGCTCCGGCTCCACCGCCTCGCGCTGAAGCCGGGTGAGAAATCCCTGCTCCGTCAGCCGGTCCAGCTCCGCCTCCACGGCCTGGGGGCTGTTGTCCATATCCAGGGGCAGATACTGCATGGCCAGGTGGAGGGCGGTACCGCGCTGGGCGGGTGTGAGCCCTCGATCCCTGGCAATAAAGTCGGGCCGGGTAATGGGCTTCCCCCTTGTGGAAGGCTGTGTTGTCTCCTCTGCCGCCTCCTGGTCCAGAGCCCGGCCCTTGAGCTGCGTGGCGGTGAGCTTGGAGGGCAGGTCCGCCGCCGCCAGGTGGGGATATACCCAGGCCAGCCGGGCGGACAGGCCACTGTCGGTATGAATCTCCTCCGGCACGTCGCTGTACCGCCCCTGTACCTTCCGGGCCTCTCTCAGGGCGCTCCCCTCAATCCATCGGATGTTCCAGGGTGGTCCTATCCTCTCTCCCTGCACCTCGGGCAGACCGGCCAGCGCCCGGAGCGCGGCTCCCTCCGGCCGTGTCAAGGCGTGAAGAAGCACCCAGGCGCCTACGCTCTGCTGCTGCTCCAGAGCCATAGGGGAAATGGGCAGGCTCTCTCCCAAGCGTTCCAGAACAGCGGCGCCCTCCGGCAGCGTCAGGGTGAGAATCAGTTTCTCTCTGGCCCGGGTCATGGCCACATAGAGCAACCGAAGCTCCTCCGCCATCATCTCCCGCTCCAACTGCCGCTCCACAGCCCGGCGGGCCATGGTCGGATACTGCACCATCCGCTCCCGGTCCAGCCCATTGGGCCCCACTCCCAGCACGGGATGAAAGAGCACCGGACGCATCAAATCATCCCGATTGAGCCGCCTGGTCAGGCCGCACACCAGCACCACAGGCTTCTCCAGGCCCTTGGAGCGGTGTATGGACAAAACGGACACGCCCTCCCCCTCCTGGCCGTTCCCCTGAACGGCTCCCGACCAGGCCCCGGTGCTGCGCAGCCGCTCCAGCCGCAGAAGGAATTGAAACAGCGTACGGCAGCCGCTGTCCTCCAGCTGTCCGGCCAGGGCGTAGAGGGACAGCAGATTGTCCTGCCGCTCTCTTCCGCCCTCCATAGCCCCAAAGACACCCAGAAGATTGGTCCTCTCAAAAACATGCCACATCAGCTGCCGGCAGGTCCAGTCTCCGGTTCCAAAGCGCAGCTCCTCCAGCTGGTCCAGAAAGGATTGGCACTCCCCGTCCCCCTTTTGGGCGGCACAGACCAGGGCAGTATAGAAATCCCCGTCGCTGTCCGCCCGGAGCAGCGCCAGCTTGTCGCCGGAAAAGCCGTATACCGGGGAGCGCAGCGCGGCAATGAGCGCCACATCCTGCCGGGGATTGTCCACCACCTGAAGGATAGCCAGAGCCACGTTTACCTCTGTGCTCTCCAGGAAGTCTCCGCCCCCGCCCGCCGTCCAGGGGATCCCCTCCTCGCTGAGGGCCTGGAGGCAGTGGGGGAGGACGGAGGACGGACTGCGCAGCAGAATCATCACATCCGAGGGCCGGACAGGGCGCAGAGCATCCCCCTCCTCCACCATCAGTGGCTCCTCCAGCAGCTCCCGGATGCGCCGGGCGGCAAAACGGGCCTCCAGCAGGTCCTTGCCGTCCTTTTCCCCCTCCAGCTCTCCCAGAAAGGACAGGTCCAGGGCGGCCAGCTCCAGGGCGTAGGGATCGCCGTCCTCCGGAACAGGAAAATCCCTTCCCGGCACAAGGGCCTGGTCCTCGGTATAATCCAGTTCCCCAAATTCAGCCGACATGATGCTCCGAAACAGATCGTTGCACCCCTCCAGCACCTGGGGCCGGGAGCGAAAGTTCCGGGACAGGACCCGCTTCCGGGGCTGGCCCTCCTCTGCCCTGTCTCCGCCGGGAAAGCGGTGATACTTGCTCAAAAAGATGGTGGGATCGGCCAGGCGGAACCGGTATATCGACTGCTTCACATCCCCCACCTGAAACAGCCTGCGCCCCCCTCCGGAAATGGCACTGAAGATGGCGTTCTGGACCTGGTTGGTATCCTGATACTCATCCACCAGCACCTCGTCATACCGGGCGGCCCAGTATTGGGCCAGCTCGGAGGGATTCCCCGCCTGATCAGTCAGCAGTCTGACGGCAAAATGCTCCAGGTCGGAGAAATCCACCAGCCCCCGCCGGGCCTTTTCCCGGGAAAAGGCGGTCTGAAAGTCCAGCACCAGCTCCATCAGGGCCTGGACCGCGGGCCTGGAGAGGGCCAGCTCATCCAGCTGGGCGGCGGTGTCTCCAAAAAAGGGCTCCGCCGCCTTATCCAGCACCTTTTTGCACCGGGTCCGGATGGCTTTCACTTGCTCTCCGGTCCGGATGGACCGCTCCTCCTCAAAGGGGCTGACAGCCAGCCTGCGCTTCCGCTTTCGGCCCGCCGCCGGAAAGACAACGGGCAGCAGGGCTGCCGCCCTGTCCCAGGTCTGGACGTCGAGAAGCTCCTCCAGCTGCTCCAGACAGGCTGAGATGGAGGGTGCGTAGTTGACCTCCAGCAGTTCATCTGTCCGGCACAGCTCCAGGGCCCGCAGCAGCCTGCCCCGGCAAAATCCGGCCTGACGCCGGACCTCCTCCAGCAGCAGCCTGCCCCAGGGGTTCTGGGACAGGTCGGAGATACCCTCCAGCTCCCACAGGGCCTTTTGGTTCTCCAACCACTGGACCGGGTCGGGGTGACTCTGCACCCGCCCGAAAATGTCCGCTGTAATCTGGGCCAGGCGGCTGTCGTCCCGCCCGGCAGACAGGGTATCTGCCAGCAGGGCAAAGGGGCTGTCCGGAGTCAGCTCCTCATACCGCCTGTCCAGCACCTCCTCCATCACCTGGGACATCAGAACCTGGCCCTCTCCCTCGTCACACAGGCGAAAGTCCGGGTCCAGATCCAAAAGATGGCTGTTCTCCCGCAGCAGAGCGGCACAGAAGGCGTGAATAGTGGATATCTGCGCCCGATAGACCAGCACCGTCTGCCGCCGCAGATGCCGGTTGTTGGGGTCCTGGGCCAGCCGTTCGGTCAGCTCCTGGGCAATCCGGCTGCGCAGCTCCGCCGCCGCCGCCCTGGTGTAGGTGATGACAAGGAAGCGGTCAATATCCGCCCCCTCCCGGGTCACCCGGTCCAATAGCCGCTCCACCAGCACCCGGGTCTTGCCCGACCCCGCCGCCGCCGACACCAGCAGTTCTCCGCCTCGGTCATCTACTATCTCTTTTTGTTCATCTGTCAGTGGAAAGGGCATAAACCTGTCTCCTTTACTCCGTCAGCACGCTTAAATATTTCTCAATACGGATACCGTTGTTCCGCTCGGCCACATCCTGCTCCATGAAGATCAGCCGCTCCAGCAGGTCCACTGCCCACTGTACAGCCTGTGGCAGGGTTCTGCCCTTCAGCAGTTGGCCGGTGAGCAGGGAGGTAAAGATATCTCCGGTGCCGGGGAAGTGAGCTTTAATAAACCGGTAGGGGACGGTGAACTGCTCCCCGAACTGTCCGTCAAAGCCCCAGACCACATGCCGGCCCGTCTCTCTCTCCCGGCCGCTGGTGATCACCGCCGACTGGGGCCCCAGGTCCAGCAGACCGCCCAGCACCTTCTGGGCCTGGTCCCTTGTCAGCGTCTCCTCCCCCTCATACAGGCCGGTGAGGAATTCCGCCTCTGTTAGGTTGGGAACAATCACGTCCGCCACCCCGGCAAAGCGGCGCATGTTGTCCACTGTCTCTCGGGTGGAGCCGTTGTACAGCTTGCCCGCATCCCCCATGATAGGGTCGGTGACCACCAGAAAGCCCTCCTTCTGCTGGCTGTCAATAAAGCTCCGAAGCAGGTCCACCTGGGCCGCCGAGGCTAAAAAGCCGGTGGTCATACAGTCGAACTGAAAGCCCAGGGTCTGCCAGACCTGAATGGTCTGTTCCATATAGTCAGTGGTATCCAGAACGGAAAATTGCCCATAGTCGAAATTGTTGGACACCAGAGCTGTGGGCAGGTTATAGATACTGTGCCCTATGTTGGACAGGATGGGCAGCATCCCCGCCAGACCCATTTTTCCATAGCCGGGCATGTCTCCGATTATTAAAATATTTTTGTTGTTCTCCATGATTATCCTTCCTTTTGGATCTGTTCCCAAAATTCTTCCGCGCTCACATGGGGCAGCCATCGCCTGCAGTCGCCCCCCTGGCCCGGCTCAAAGTGGCAGGCGGCGGCGTAATCGCAGAAGCGGCAGGCATTTTTGTCCGCCCCCCGCCAGAAGGGGTCGGCAGCAATGTTCCCTTCCGCCACCTCCCGGCAGATGTCCTCCAGCACCCGCTGGATATGCTTTCCCAGCTTGCCCAGCTGCTCTGCAGAGGCCAGAGCCTCTCCGGTAATCCTCCCTGTGGACTTGCTCACCTTCAGGGGCAGGAAGCGGTAGCCCTCCGCCCCCCGGGCCTCCATGGCCTCCAGCACCCGGGGATCGTTCACCACCAGGCCACTGCGCCTGAGCTCCCTGTCCACCTGCTTCTGCAGCTCCTCGCCGCTCATAAACCGGCTGCCCCGAATCAGTGCCTCCCGGGCGGGGAGATAGAGCACCCCATCCCCCTCCACAGGCAGGCCGTAAAGGGCCTGCCCCTTCTCCTCCAAAGTGAAGAGATAGAGAAGCATCTGCAGGCCCAGTCCATTCCAGACCTCGGTGAGGTCAAAGGTCTTTCGGCCGGTCTTATAATCCACCACTCTCAGGTGCAGTCTGCCGTCCTCTACCCAGCCGTCCACCCGGTCCACAAACCCGGTGACGCTGAGGGTAATCCCGTGGAACGCCAGCTCCACGGGGGGCAGGTCGCCGTTCCTTCCAAACCCCAGCTCGAAGGAGATGGGTCTGAATTTGGAGCACAGCAGCTCCTCCGCCACATTGTCCACAACTGCCTGCACCGTGCGCAGCAGACGGCGGAACAGATAGCGGAACCGGGCGCTCTGGCTCTCCAGCCCCCCCAGCTTCTCTGCTGCATAGCGGTCCACTGCCTGTTTGGTCAGCCGCCGTAGCCTCTTTTTCCGCTCCTCCACATTCTCCATACCGGGAATGGACACCTGGGCAAACATCTCATCCTGAAGCACATGCTCCAGCACATAGTGGACAAACGTTCCGTACTCAGGCGCTGTAAAGCCAGCTGGCTTGCGGGGCTCCGCCTCCAGGCCGTAGCGCATAAAGTAAGAAAAGTGGCAGGACTTATACTTGTCCATCCGGGAGGCAGACATAGCCACCCGCCTGCCGTACAGCCGCTCCACTGCCCCTCGGGACAGCTTCCCCCGCTCCCAGGCGGCAGCCCGGTCCAGCCGGGCCACCTGGTCCTGGAAGTCGGGCAGGGCCTCCAGCGCCCTCCGCGCGCCTGTGTCCAGCCCCGCCTGCTCCAAAGCGGGCAGCGGCGCCTCCAGCCGGAAGGAGCCCTTCAGGTCCTCCTCCCGCACCGGTTTCAGATCGGAAAACAGAAGCTCCAGCCGGCTCACCAGAAAGCTGGGCCGGCGCTCCTCTCCGCCCGGGCCCTGGACGGACCAGGACACCGCCAGCTTTTCGCTGGGGCGGGCACATATCTGATAGATGGTGGTCAGCTCCCGGTAGAGCAGGTCCCGCTGAGACTGGGCCAGCTCCAGACCGTAGCCGGCCAGCAGGGAACGGTCGTCGTCCGACAGCAGACCCGGCGCCGTCCCCGCCTGGGGCAGAGAGACATCGTCTGCCCCCAGCAAAAAGAGCACCTTCACCCTGTGACCGGTCTGCCGGGTGGTCTCTCCCGCCGTCACCCGGTCCAGGGAAACCGGGATGGTGCCCACGCTGTACTGAGACAGCACCAGCCGGAACAGTAGCGCAAACTCCTCCAGCTCCATCAGGGCGTCCCCCAGCAGACGGGCACACTGCTCCAGGCCGCTGCACAGGATGTCCCACAGCTGCCGGTACTCCTCCGCCAAGGCGGGCTGGCCCCGGTCGTGGAGAAGGTTCACCCGGTCCTCCAGCCGGTCCGGCAGACCAATCTCCTCC
>JAAVYL010000003.1 GCA_022791075.1 Lawsonibacter sp.
ACCATTGAAAATATCCTCTCCTTTGAGAAGCAGTACAGGGGCTGCCGGGTCATCCGTCTGGAGGAGAATTACCGCTCCACCGGCCACATTCTGGACGCGGCCAACGCCGTCATCCGCAACAATCAGGGGCGCAAGGGCAAAGAGCTCTGGACCCGCGCGGGCCCGGGGGACACTCTGCACCTGTACACCGCCATGAACGAGAATGATGAGGGGCAGTATGTGGCCGCCAAAATTCTGGAGAACTACAGCCAGGGGAAGAGGTGGAAGGACCACGCCGTCCTCTACCGGATGAACGCCCAGTCCAACCAGATTGAGCAGGCCTTCAAGCGCAGCGGGGTCCCGTATCGGATCATCGGGGGCACCCGCTTCTTCGACCGGGCGGAGGTGAAGGACGTGCTGGCCTATCTGACCGTGCTGGACAACCCGGAGGACGACCTGCGCCTCACCCGGATTATCAACAATCCCCCCCGGGGCATCGGGGCCAAAACCGTGGAGACCGCCCAGGAGATTGCCCGGCGGGAGGAGAGCTCGTTCTACGCCGTCATCGACAATGCCGCCCTCTACCCCGAGCTGCAGAAGCCGGCCAAAAAGCTGTCTGAGTTTACCGGAATGATTCAGGGTCTGTATCAGCTGCTGGCGGAAAACCAGCTGACCCTCCCCGCCTTTTATGAGGAGCTCCTCGCCCGCACTGGCTACGCCGTTATGCTGGAGACCAAAAATACCGTGGAGGACCGTACCCGGCTGGAGAACGTGCGGGAGCTGCTCACCTCCATCAACAGTTATCTGGAAAACCGCGCCGACCCGGCCCAGTCCCTCATCGACACCCTCCACGGCTTTCTGGACGAAATCGCCCTGTACACCGATATCGACAGCCACGATCCCTCCCAGGACTGCGTGGTCATGATGACCATGCACGCCGCCAAGGGGCTGGAATTCCCGGTTGTCTTTGTGGTAGGGGCGGAGGAGGGCATCTTCCCCGGCATCCGGGCCATTGGCGAGGCAGAGGAGATGGAGGAGGAGCGGCGGCTGTGCTATGTGGCCATGACCCGGGCCAAGGAGCAGCTCCACCTCACCTGCGCCAGCCAGCGGATGCTCTTTGGCCGCACCAGCGCCAACCGGCCCTCCCGGTTCGTGGAGGAGATCCCCCCTGAGCACCTGGAGCGGTCGGGCAGGGCTCCCCTGTCCGGCCTGGACGGGGAGGGCTGGAGCGGGATGCCCAGCCGCACCTCGGGCTACGGAGGCTATGGAGAGCGCCCGGCCTATGGGACGCCCTACAGCCAGCGGCCCTCCTACGGCGGGGGACGGGCCTCCCAGGAGAGACAGCCGGAGCCGCGCCCCCAGCGCATGGGCTATGGGGCGGGAAGGGGGACCGTTCCCCCCAAGGCCTCCCCGGCCTACCCGCAGCTGGCCAAGGGAGATATGGTACATCACAAGGCCTTTGGCAAAGGCATGGTTCTGTCCGTTCAGGCCATGGGAGGAGATGCCCTGGTGGAGATCGCCTTTGACAATGCGGGCACCAAGCGCCTGATGCTGAAGGCCGCGTCAGCCCATATGACAAAGCTGTAACGGGCCCTCCCCTCACACCGCCCCTGCACACATCCTCATCTCAGACAAACACGCGGCGCAGATTTTCCTGCGCCGCGTGTTTCCTCAATATGTTATTTTATCTGCCCCAGGCCAGGCGCCTCCAGAAAGCGATGCAGCTTCTCACTTCACGTATTCCTGATACAGCCCCAGCAGATATTTCGCATCCTCTCTGCCTCTGAAATCAACATGGCCGGAGACCGAGACGTCAGCAATACCGCGGATAAAATTCTGCCGCTTCATCAGGTCCACGCTCCCGTGGTACTCAAAGCCATAGGGCGTCACCTGCCCCCCGCTGCCCTGATAGACGCCGGTATGGACCAGGTGGCCGAACAGGGCTGTCATCTCGGCATAGGTGGCATTTTCGGGGTCAATGTCGTTGATGTGGCATATGAAGTCGAAGCTGCCGCTGTCCGCCTTTCCCTCGATCCGTACAATCGGGTCCTCAGCAGTGGAATCTTCCGTGTACTCCACATAGATTGTCTGATTGATGCGGTTCCCCATGCGTCCGCCGGAATAAATACAGTTTTCTCCCGGCAGCCTGAGGGTGATGACGTCTGTCTGTGCTCTGCTCCGGGCGCCGGCCAGCAGACTGCCGAAGCCGCCTGGAGCGGCCCGGCCAGCCAGGCCCACGGGGCCGGAGGTCCGTCCGCTCAGATCAAGAAGGTGTACTGCGTTCGTGACGTCTGTCCGCGCTCTGCTCCGGGCGTCGGCCAGCAGGCTGCCGAAGCCGCCTGAGGCGCACCGGCCAGCCAGACCCGCAGGGCTGGAGCTCCACCCGCTCAGATCAAAGAAGTTTACCGCGTTCATAAGGTTTTCTCCTCTTTACATTCCTATCTCCTTATCAAAATTTGACATCCCTGTCCCATGATATATCGGCCGGAATCCGGTAAAATTAACCAGGCCCGGCAGCCAAAGCCGCCGCATCCGAAAAATTACTGGCTGTGCGGGCAATTTCTGCGATAATTATACAAAATTGAGCACACACTTGCGGGGAAGCCCGCACCGTATCCCCAAATTGGAAAACTTGTCCCATTTTGCATTGACTTCTCCTCTGCAATTCAGTATGATTAAGGGTATACGAAACCGACGCAAAGGAGATTCGACTATGCTCACCCTGGAAGCCTTTAAATCCGCCCGGAGCGTTCTCCAGGCTGTTCTGCGGCCCACCCCTCTGATTCACTCCCCCTACCTGTCCAAGACCTGCGGCAACAGCGTCTATCTCAAGCCCGAGAATATGCAGGTCACCGGGGCCTACAAACTGCGGGGGGCCTACTATAAAATCAGCACCCTCTCTCAGGAGGAAAAGGATCGGGGGCTGGTAACCGCCTCCGCCGGCAACCACGCCCAGGGGGTGGCCTACGCCGCCCAGACCGCCGGTGTGGCGGCCACCATTGTCATGCCCACCACCACCCCCCTGGTGAAGGTGAACAATACCAAGGACTACGG
>JAAVYL010000004.1 GCA_022791075.1 Lawsonibacter sp.
AGTGCATCACCGTCACCGGGGCGGCCTTTATGAGCCGGGAAAACCACGCCTGGAACATGGTGAAGCTCAACGGGGAGTGGTACTGCGTGGACCCCACCTGGGATATGGACCTTTGGATTGCGGCCCAGGACGGGGAACCCTCTGTTCAGTATAGCTACTTCAACGTCACCAGCGACTGGATGGCCGATACCGACCACCAGTGGGACTATGACAACACCCCAGAGGCCACGGCAGAGGACCATGGCCGCCCATAACGGCAAGCAGGCTCCCTTTTACGGGGAGCCTGCTTTATCCTTTTATTTCCTTGTGGGGCGGGGGCGTCCCCCGGAGGCAACACCCAGTCTGGTCCGGGTCTCCACCAGCCGGTCGATCTGCTCGCAGGACAGCTCATTGGCCCTGCCGATAATATTGCCGGTATACATGGTGATCAGGGCGTAATACTCCAGGGTCTCCATTCGCATATAGGCCTGCATCAGGCTTGTTCCCCAGGTCAGAGCACCATGGTTTGCCAGCAGCACACCGTTATGGGTACAGCAGTAGGGCGCAATGGAGTCGGGCACCTCCTCAGTGCCCGGAGTGGCGTAGGGTGCAACCGGCACAACCCCCAGCTGAACCACACCCTCCGGCAGGATTGGCCGGTCCAGGGCAATGCCCGCGATGGAAAATGCCGTGGCCACAGGGGGATGGGCGTGGACACAGGCAGTCAGGTCCGGGTTCTCCCCAAATACCCGCAGGTGCATTTTCAGCTCGGTGGAGGGCTTCCAGCTCCCCTGGAGCACGCGGCCCTCCAGGTCCACCTTTAAAAGCATCTCCTCCGTCATATACCCCTTGCTCACCCCGGTCGGGGTGGTCCAGAGGGCTGTGGGCGAGACCTTGCAGGTGATATTTCCATCGTTGGACACCACATAGCCCTTCGCATACATCCGCCGCCCCACCTCCAGAAGCTGCTCCTTTGCCTCCTGGTCTGTGGGATAGGAAATCTGCCTTCCGGTTTCCATATTCCTTCCGCCTCCCTTCCCTATCTGCCAATTCCCAACGCCTCAAAGGCTGTGGCGAAGGGGGGCCTGCACAGGCCCCTCTCTGTGATGATGCCTGTGATCAGGGAGTGGTCCGTCACATCAAAGGCGGGATTGCAGACCTTAATTCCCTCGGGGGCCATGCGCTCGGTATACCACATCTCGGTGACCTCCTCGGGGGGGCGCTCCTCAATGGGAATCTGGTCCCCGGTCTCCAGCGACATGTCAATGGTGGAGCTGGGTGCGCAGACATAAAAGGGAATCCCATAGTGTCTGGCCAGAATGGCCACGGCAGAGGTGCCTATCTTATTGGCGGTGTCGCCGTTGCGGGTCACCCGGTCACAGCCCACAAAAACAATGTTGATCAGCCCCCGTTTCATGGTGATGGAGGCCATACTGTCACAAATCAGGGTGGTATCAATGCCTGCGCTGTGCAGCTCAAAAGCGGTGAGCCGCGCCCCCTGGAGCAGGGGACGGGTCTCGTCGCAGTATACCCGCAGGTCGGTCCAGCCATGCTCCAGGGCCGCATACATGGGCGCGGTGGCGGTGCCATATTTGGCTGTGGCCAGGGTGCCGGCGTTGCAGTGGGTAAGGATGCCGTCCCCATGTCTGAGCAGGCTAAAGCCGATTTCTCCAATGCTGTGGCTTATGGCCACGTCCTCATCCCGGATGGCCTGCGCCTCGGCAAAGAGGCGCTCCTTAATCTCGGCCACGGGCCTGGCCAGGCTGGCCCGCACAACGCCCTCCATCCGGTTCAGGGCCCAGAACAGATTGACCGCTGTGGGACGGGCTGAGGCCAGGTATTCCTTCTGCTTTACAAACTCCCGGCAGAACTGCTCCTGGTCGCCGGTCTCAATGCGTGAGGCGGTGAGAGCGATGGCATAGCCAGCGCAAACCCCAATCGCTGGCGCCCCCCGGACCCGGAGAAGCCTGATGGCCTCCCAGATATCCTCAATTCTGCTGACACTGAGCACCTTCACGGTATTGGGCAGCAGGGTCTGGTCCAAAATCTCCAGGTGAGTCCTGTCCGCCGACAGGCGGACGGTATCCAACTGTAATACATTCATGCCGCACAGCTCCCTCTTGGTTCTTTCTTCCCTCCGGAGGCGGACCGAACAGCCGGGAGATGGTTCGTTCCGCCCTGGAAATCCCTATAAAAGTCCGGAGCTTCAAGCTGATAAATTATACAATGTGCCCATAGAAAAAACAAGAATGCAACGCAGCCTTTTGCCCGATAACATATATTTTCGTCTCTTCACACAAATCTCTGGCCGTTTCTCCCGTCACTCTCTCACAATAATGACACGGATCCGGCCGCCGGAGGACTCTGCCTTGTCGTACCAGGCAGAAAGCCTGCCTCCGCTCTGTTCCGCCCGGGCCAGGGTTGAAAGGTAATATTTCCCACTGCGCAGCTCATAAACCGCCACGCTGTCAGCCAGGGTATACCGCTGGCCGCCTGACGAAAACTGCCCATTGGACAGCTCTCCGGTTCCGGCAGAGGTGAGGGGGCGCAGCCGGTCGGGGCTGGAGGGGTCGCCGGTAATCTGGATTGGGCCGTTGGACACAGGGAACCGGGTTGAGGTTCCCGGTATAGCATAGGAGGCACCTCCCAGGTCGAACTCATAGCTGTAGCTGGTGTACATTCCCTCCCCCTGTTCCTCGAAGCTGGTGAGGACGCCATATTGCCCCGCGTCGCCGGTGACGTCGCTAAGGATCAGCTTTTCAAGCTCTCCCATGGGATTCAGGGCGTAATAGCGCACCTGTTTGCTGTCCAGCCTCAGCCCAGCCAGCCGGCTGGGATAGATGGTCACGCCCCGGCCGTCGGCCACGTCCAGAATCTGGGCGTTTTCAGCAAAGGTGTATCGGTCCAGTTTTGTCCCTTTGCGGTCCACCTGTCCGGACAGGGACGGGGAGGACACGCCCTGAAGGGTCACCTCGCCGCTCTGGACGGACACGGCCGCCCGGACCAGGCTGCCCACCCGATGGGAATTTGCCGCTTCATATGTATAGGTCTGTCCATCTGTGGCCAGAACGGTGACGGTCTGCGCGGTATACACTCCACCGTTTCCGTCCGGGTGGGTACCCTTCACCGAGCTGAGCACTACTCCCACCTGCTCTCCAGCGCTGGCAGAGGCGCTGGTCACAGCGGCCACGCCCCCGCCCCGGCCCAGCAGAAGGGTTACGGTGCTTCCCACCCGGTACTGCCCCAGGTCAGACAGGGCCAGACTGGCCGCCGAGCTTTCCAGGTCATAGGTCCGGCCCGCCACAGTCACCGAGGCAGGATTGGCGCTGGATGGCTCAATGGCCTGGATGGGCCCGGTGGCCTTTTTGGCGTAGGCCCACACGGTCCCCATGGAGGCGTTCCAATACACAATATCATAATCCTGGATGCTGGCCAGAGAGGCCACGGAATTGTTCCGGTAAACCCTGCTGGGCGTGAAGGACAGCGAGCTCTTCCAGCCCTTCTGGGCCACAATGGGGCCCTCCATCTCCCCGTTCATCAGAGCGAGCAGGTCCGGCTTGCCTGATGCGTCCAGGCTGTAGCCCAGGGACTGGATATAGGCGCTTCCCTCCCGTGTCCTGGCGGACATCAGGTTATAAAACAGATACACAGCATCCCGCCGGGTGAGGAAATCCGCTGCTCCGGCGGCGCTGACTCCCCGGTCCAGCTTCAGACTCTGATACATGCTCATCTGTCCCGTGGGGTAGGCTCCGGAGAAATCGTCCGGCCCATAGCCCAGCAGGGCCAGCACGATGGCCGCCCCCTCCGCCGTCCTGATCTCCTGTCCGGGGCGGAAGGTGCCGTCGCTGTAGCCGGAGATTAGTCCCCGCTTCACCCCCGCCTCCACATAGCCGCTGGCCCAGTGGCTTCGGGGCACGTCGGGGTAGGGTGATGTGGCCGCCTGGCCCACCCCGTCCCCATCCGGGGTGGCCCGAATCGCCATGGTAATAAATTCCGCCCGGCTCACCCGCCGGTCCAGACCCAGGTTCCCGCTGCTGTCCCCCGACATAATACCCAGCGCGGTCACCACCTGCACCGCCTCCTCCAGGGAGACCGTCTCCGCCGGAGCCGCAGCGCAGGGCAGCGCCAGTGCAAGGGCCAGACAGGCCGCCAGAATTGCGGCGAAAAAGCGTTTTGCTTTCATTGCACATATTCCTTTCCATATGGGATTTGTGTGGGCGGCCACAGACCGCCCCTGTGAAAAATGTCAGTCATACCGCAGCGCGTCGATGGGGTTCAGCTTGGCGGCCTTGTTGGCGGGGAGGTAGCCAAAGAGGACTCCAATCCCCACTGAGACGCCAAAGCTTATCATAATCGCCCCCAGAGTCGGGGTGGCGTCGAAAGTGATTCCGCTGGTGCCCATGCTCTCCACCAGCATACCGCCCAGCACGGCCCCCAGCCCCTTGGCCAGCAGCCAGCCGAAGCCGATGCCCAAGATGCCGCCGATGGCGGAGGTGGTGCCCGCCTCAATGACGAACTGGCTGCGGATGTCCTTTCGCTTGGCCCCCAGGGACTTGCGCACGCCGATTTCCCGGGTGCGCTCGGTGACCGACACCAGCATGATGTTCATGATGCCGATGCCGCCCACCAGCAGGGAGATGGCCGCGATGGCCACCAGGACGCCCATGGCCACCCCCATCAT
>JAAVYL010000023.1 GCA_022791075.1 Lawsonibacter sp.
AACAAACACCGGCTCCATGGTCCGGGGGTCGATGCCGGTGTACCACATGCAGGTGGCCAGGGTGCCCGGGGTGGGGTAGAAGTCCTGGACCTGCTCGGGCATGTGGCCCTGCCGGTTCAGCCACTCGGCCAGCCCCACAGCGTCGGCCAGGGTGCAGCCCGGGTGAGAGGAGATGAGATAGGGCACCAGATACTGCTCTTTGCCATACCGGCGGTTGAGCTTGAAGTACTTCTCCTTAAACCTCTCGTAGACCTCGATATGCGGTTTGCCCATGCAGTCCAGCACATGGGGGGCGCAGTGCTCCGGGGCCACCTTCAGCTGGCCGGAGATGTGGTGCCGGACCAGGTCGGTGAAGAATTCCCCGCTGGGATCCCTCATCAAGTAGTCAAACCGGATCCCGGAACGGATAAACACCTTTTTTACCTTGGGTATCTCCCGGAGCCTGCGCAGAAGCATCATATAATCGGTGTGGTCGGCGTCCAGGTTGGGACAGGGCTCCGGGGCCAGGCAGGCCCGGTTCCGGCACATGCCGTGCTTCAGCTGCTTCTGGCAGGAGGGGCGGCGAAAGGTGGCCGAGGGGCCCCCCACGTCGTGAATGTAGCCCCTGAAGCCGGGGTGCCGGGTAAGCAGCTCCACTTCCCGGACGACGCTCTCATGGCTGCGGGCCGAGACGGTCCGCCCCTGATGGAACGCCAGCGCGCAGAAGCTGCACGCCCCAAAGCACCCCCGGTTGTGGGTAACCGAGAAGCGCACCTCCTCAATGGCGGGGACGCCGCCCTGGTCGTCGTACATGGGATGCGGCTCCCGGACATAGGGCAGCTCCGCCACCCGGTCCAGCTCCTGAGTGGTCAGGGGGAGGGCCGGGGGATTGACAATCAAAAGCCGGTTTCCATGCCTCTGGATGACAGCCCGGCCGGACACGGCGTCGTGCTCCAGATACTCCGCCATGTTGGCCCGGGCATAGGCCTCCTTTGAGGTGGACACCTCCTCGAAGGAGGGGACCTCGGTTTTGGGATAGGCGCAGATGCCGGGGTGCTCCCCGATCACACAGGTGCCCCGGACGTCGGTGATCTCTTCCACTGGCGTGCCCGAGGCCAGCCGGGAGGCGATCTCCAGCGTCGCCGTCTCCCCCATCCCGTAGGTGAGCAGGTCCGCCTGGGCGTCAAAGAGGACGGACCGGCGCACCCTGTCCTCCCAGTAGTCATAGTGGGCAAAGCGGCGCAGGGAGGCCTCCAGACCGCCGATGACAATGGGGATGCCGCCAAACACCTCCCGGATCCGGTTGGAGTAGACAATGGTAGCCCGGTCGGGGCGCAGGCCCGCTCTCCGGCCGGGGGAGTAGGCGTCGTCATGGCGGCGCTTTTTGGCCGCGGTGTAGTGGGCCACCATGGAGTCGATATTCCCCGCCCCGATGAGCACTCCCAGCCGGGGCCGGCCCAGAGCGGCAAAGGCCGCCGGGTCCCTCCAGTCCGGCTGGGCCAAAACCGCCACCCGGTACCCCTCCGCCTCTAAAATCCGGCCGATGATGGCGGTTCCAAAGGAGGGGTGGTCCACATAGGCGTCCCCGGTGATGAGCAGGAAATCATAAAAGTCCCACCCCCGGCAGGCCATGTCCTCCCGGCTCACAGGGAGGAATAAATCCCGGTCAAAAGGCATAATCCGTCCTCCTTTGGTCAGATCAGGTGCTCTGTGTCAAGTTCACCGCTCATACCCGATGTATTTTTCCAAAATGTCCAGGGGGACCCGGCTGTTCTGCTCCTCCCCAATTTTGGTAAAGCCGTACTTTTGATAGAAGTGCTGGGCGCGGTCGTTGTAGGGCGCGCAGCGCAGGCGGAGCTTGTCACGGCCCAGGGGGCGGAAACAGGACACCGCCTGTCCAAGAAGCTGCACCCCCAGCTCCTGCTCCCGCCACTGGGGCGCCACATAGCAGAAGGGGATATATCCTGCCCCCTCCTCCCGGTACCGCTCCTGGTCCAGCTGGACCAGGCCCATGGGTTCCTCCTTGACCATGGCCACGGTCACCCCCCAGGGGGACTGCTCCAGGTGCCGCCGGGCGTCGGAGAGGAAGTCCTCCCCGCGGAAGGGGATGCGGGGTCCGTGGGTGGCGGTCCAGGCCTCCCGCCGGGCATTCAGATAAAAGTCCTGCTCCCGCGCCCAGTCGATGGGCCGGTACCAGAGGTTGACGTCCTCCGCCTTGCCGTCTCTGCGCCACCACCTCTGCTTGCCCATGGTGGTAATCTCCTCCGGCAGGTGGGAGGCGTCACCCTCAAAGACAGGGCGGAGCTCCTCCCCATCGAAGGTGAGGCAGGTCACTGCGGTGTTTTCACTGTGGGGCAATGTGGGCCACTCCTCCGGCGTCATGCCCCTGACGTTGGCCATCAGCTGCCGGATGACGGTGCCGTGGCAGAACACTGCAACGGTCTGGTCCGGATGCTTTTCCGCAATACGGCGTATGGCGCGCTCCCCTCTGGCCCCCGCCTCGGCCAGGCTCTCCCCGCCGGGGGCCCGCCACGCCGGGGAGGCGCGGTTGAACAGCGCCATCTCCTCCCTGTGAAAATGGTAGGCCTCTCCAAAGGTCAGGTCCTCCCAGGCACTGAAATTCAGCTCCCGAAGCCCCGGGTCAGTGTGCAGCTCCAGGCCCTTGGGCTTATAGACCGCCCGGGCGGTTGTCATGGTGCGGTACAGGTCGCTGGACCACACCGCGTCAACGGGGATATCTCGGAACCGCTGCTCCAGGGCCGCAATCTGGCGGAAGCCGTTTTCGGTGATCAGGGAGTCATACCAGCCGTGGATGCGGCGGTAGAGGTTCCCCTCCGCCTCGGCGTGGCGGATGAGATAGATGGTTGTCATGGGTATCAAATCCTTCAAGTCTGATTTGGGCAGATCATCCGCCCCAAGGGCCTGCGGTCACCGCCGGCAGGGGGTATCCGCCCCCGCAGGGCGTCTACCACGCCCTTACTCCGCCGGTGAGCTCAGACACGGCGGACAGCCCCTGCCGGGCGGCGATCTCCGCCAGGGAGTTCCGGACCTTCAAAGGGGCAAAGGGATCGGCAAACAGGGCGGTGCCCACTGCCACGGCGGAGGCTCCGGCCAGCATCAGCTGGGCGGCGTCCTCCCCTTTGGATACGCCCCCCATGCCCAGAATGGGCAGAGCAACCGCCTGGGACACCTCCCATACCATCCGAACCGCCACGGGCAGCACAGCGGGGCCGGACAGCCCCCCGGTATTCATCCTCAAAACAGGACGGCGGGTATTGATGTCGATGCGCATCCCCCGGATGGTATTGATCAGGGACAGGGCGTCCGCCCCGGCCCCCTCCACGGCTCTGGCGATCCCGGCAATATCGGTGACGTTGGGGGACAGCTTCACCATCACAGGCACGCGCCCGGCGTGCTTCTTTGCCACCCCGGTGACCTCGGCGGCCAGATCGGGCCGGGTGCCGTAGGCCAGTCCCCCCGCCTTCACGTTGGGACAGGAGATGTTTACCTCAATCATGTCCACCCCGGCGGCGGACAGCTTTTCACACATGACACCGTACTCCTCCGGAGTGCTGCCGGAGATGTTGGCGATCACTCTGGTATCAAACTGCCGCAGAAAAGGCAGCTCCCCAGCAATAAAGGCGTCCACGCCGGGGTTCTCCAGCCCCACGGAGTTCAGGATGCCCATGGGGGTCTCGGCGATGCGGGGAGCGGGGTTGCCCGTCCGGGGGTGGAGGGTGAGGCCCTTGGCGCAGATGCCGCCCAGTTCCCCCAGGTCGTAAAACCGGCTGTACTCCCGGCCGAAGCCGAAGGTGCCCGAGGCCACCACCACGGGATTTTTCAGGGTAATTCCCGCCAGATTGACCGACAGCTCAGGCATCCCAGTCCACCTCCTCAGCATAAAACACCGGACCGTCCTTGCACACGTGCCTGACGGTACCGTCCTTCATGGGGGCGGCGCACACCAGGCAGGCCCCCACTCCGCAGCCCATCCGCTCCTCCATGGACACCTGGCAGGGCACGCCAAATTCGGCGGCGGCCTTCGCCACATTTTTCAGCATGGGCCTGGGCCCGCAGGCCAGCACACCCCGGTAGTGGTGCTCCTTCTCCAGCTCCTGCCGGACCAGGGCGTCCACAAAGCCGTGGTGGCCCAGAGAGCCGTCGTCGGTGGCCACCAGATAGTTGGCGCAGTCCTCTGCAAAGCGGTCCAGAAGGATGGCCTTGTCCCTGGAGCGGAAGCCCAGGACGGCGGTGGAAGCGCCGCCGCTGGCCCCTGCACACCCCAGCATTGGGGGCACGCCGATGCCGCCCCCCACCAGGAGGTAGGGGCCGTCCCCCATGTCAAAGCCGTTGCCCAGCAGACCCAGCACGTCCAGCATATCGCCCTCTCTGCGGTCTGCAAGCCAGGACGTGCCCTCCCCCCGTACCTCAAAGACGATGGTAAGGGTGTCGCCGTCCCTGCTCCCTGTCCACTCGCAAACAGAGATGGGCCGGCGCAGCAGAAGGCCGTCCCCGCATTTGATGTGGACAAACTGCCCCGGACGCACATCCGACGTGCGGACCATATCGCCCGCCTCCAGCACCAGGCAGACGGCGTCTCCCATCTGCGTCCTGGAGATAATTTCACACTTGCGTTCTATTTTCATAGGCTCCCCGCTTTCTATTTCTCCCACATCCGCTGCAGGCACTTCAAAATCCCGGCCCGGTTTTTGGCCGTTTTCATGAAGGCGGGCAGCTGGTCAGACCGCATCCTCCCCAGATAGCCCACTGCAGGCCGCTCCCGCAGCCCGGCGCCGAGGTAATTGATCAGCCAGGCCAGATGCTCCCGGTTCAGCGCCCAGACCGGCCTGCCCCGGAAGCTGGACAAAAACCACAGTTCCAGCCCAAACCAGGGCTCCCGGCCCCGCCGGACCTCTCCGTAATCGGTATACCAGCCCCGGGCGACCTGCTGGACCCGGCCCGGTGTCTGATGGCCGCAATAGGGACAGGCCACCCGGAGGACGGGGAAGTCCCCCGTCTCCTCCGGGATGTGGACCCGAAAATACCGCCCGCACTCCGGGCACAGTGCCTCCACCTTGCGCCGGAAGGCGGCCCGGGGCGCTTTCATCACCTTATAACAGCTTTCACAGCGGAACCGGAACCCCTCCTCGTCCGCCGTCACAGCCCCCGGCCCGCCGCAGCCGGGACATTTCACCATCAGGCCCGTCTGGAGCGCAGCGGCCAGGGAGCAGGGCTCGGGGCTGTCCTTCACCCGTATCACAGCCGCTCCCTCCTGTCCTTTCTCCGAGGGGGGCCTCTCCTCCCCCCGTCCGGCGGGCCGCCGGAAACGGCGGCCCTTATACGATGGTGACAAACTGTCTGATGTCGTCCCGCATGGCGACCGCGGCCGCCTGAGCGGCCTGGGCAAAGTCGTGCCCGTCTCCGCCAGTCTTCTGCCAGGCGCACATAATCCCCCGGGAGGAGTTGACAATGGCCCCATGGCCGTATTTGTCAAAGGCGCACCTCACATCGTCCGCCGTCCCCCCCTGGGCCCCGTAGCCGGGCACCAGGAAGAAGGTGTGCTCCAGCCGCTTCCTCAGCGCCCGGACGTCAGAGGGGTAGGTGGCGCCGGTGACCGCCCCGGCCATGGTATAGCCGTATTTTCCCTCGGTGCCGACGGCGATGCGCTGGTTCAGGTCGCCCATGACCTGGTAGACCAGCCGGTCCCCGGCCACAATGTCCTGCAGCTCTCCGGAGCCGGGGTTGGAGGTCTTCACCAGCACAAAGACGCACTTGTCCTCCGCTCTGGCCGCCTCCAGGAAGGGCCTGATGGAGTCGGAGCCCATGTATCCGTTGAGGGTGACGCAGTCGGCGTCGAAGCTCCTGAAGACCTCCCCCTCAATCTTCACCCCGGACAGCCAGCCCTCGGCGTAGGCTGTGGCGGTGGAGCCGATGTCTCCCCGCTTGATGTCGGCAATGACGAACAGGCCCTTCTCCCTGGCGTAGCGGATGGTGCGCTCCAGCACCTCCATCCCCTGCCAGCCCAGGTTTTCATAATAGGCCGCCTGGGGCTTTACCGCCGGAACAATATCACACAGTGCGTCGATCAGGCCCACATTAAACTGCCAAACAGCCTCAGCCGCCCCCTTGAGACCCGTGCCGTACTCCTCAAAGGCGGCCCTTCGGATATGCTCGGGCACATACTCAATCCGGGCGTCCAGCCCCGCCACAGTGGGGTTTTTCATGGCGCGGATCTTATCCTGCAAAACGTCAAATGACATGGTTTCCTTCCTTTCCCGATTTCAATGTGGGGCGTGACCGCCCTACGCCCCGGCCTGATAAATGACCCGGCCCTTGACGATGGTATATTTGACCCTCCCCTTCAGCTTCCAACCGGCAAAGGGGGTGTTTCGGGCCTTGGAGGCAAACTGCTCCGGATCCACGGTCCACTCCTCGTCCGGGTCGAAAATGACCAGGTCCGCCACAGCCCCCAGAGACATATGCCCCCGGGCCAGACGGAGCAGGTCCGCGGGATTGGTGGACATGCGCTGGAGAATCCCGGGCAGGTCCATCTTTTTGGTGTGGTACAGCTGGGTGAGGGTGACCGCCAGACTGGTCTCCAGGCCAATCATCCCGCTGGGCGCCCGGCTGAGGGACCGGGCCTTCTCCTCGGCGGAGTGGGGCGCATGGTCCGTGGCAATGACATCTATCGTGCCGTCCCTCAGCCCGGCGATAATCCCCTGAACGTCTTTCTGGGTGCGCAGAGGGGGGTTGACCCGGGCCAGAGCCCCCTGGGTGAGCACCTCATCCTCGGTGAGGGTAAAGTACTGGGGGCAGGTCTCGCAGGTGATGGGCACCCCCTTCTTCTTCATCCTTCGGATGATCTCCACGCTCCGGGCAGTGGAGACATGGCAGATGTGGACCCGGGCCCCGGTCTCCTCGGCCAGCATGGCGTCACGCATGACCATGATCTCCTCCGCAATGGCGGGCCGGCCCTCCAGCCAGAGCTGGCGGGAGACGCTGCCCTCGTTCACCGCCCGGCCGGCCACCATGGAGGTGTCCTCACAGTGGCAGAGCACAGGCATCTCCAACTGCCTGGCCCGGATGAGCACATCCCGCATCAGGTTGGCGTTATCCACGTTGCACCCGTCGTCAGACAGGGCCACGGCTCCGGCCCTCCGCAGGGCCTCCGCATCCGTGGGCTCCTCGCCCCGCAGGCCCTTGGACAGGGCGGCGATGGGATACACCTCCACCCCGTTGGCCTGTCCGGCCCGCTCCAGCACATAGGCCACCTGTTCGGGACAGTCCACTGCGGGGCTTGTGTTGGCCATGCAGGCCATGGAGGTGACCCCACCCCGGGCCGCGGCGGCGCAGCCGGTCAGGATGTCCTCCTTATAGGTCAGTCCCGGGTCCCGGAGGTGGACGTGCATGTCCACCAGTCCGGGGGCCACTGCCAGCCGGGAGGCGTCAATCACCTGGTCAGCCTCACAGGCTATTCCCCGCTCCAGCAGACTGATCCGCCCGTTCTCCGCCAGAACATCCTGGAGCAGAATGGCGCCTGTCACCGGATGGATCACCCGGCCGTTTTTAATTAAAAGTCGCATATAGTTCCTCCGCAATCGTTTCCTTTCGCCCCGCCTCCGGCGGCCGGCTTTTCTCTGCGCATATTGTTGCTCTATCATAAATTATAGCGGAAGATACAGGATTTAGCAACGAGTTTTTCAAATTTTCGGGACATGCTATCACTGCCGGAGGAACAGCAATTTTCTCCGCGGAAAGGGAGGGAAATTTATGCACGGTTATTCCTGCAATTCCAGCGGCTGCGGTTCGTTTTTCATGGGCGCCGCCGCCGGTATGCTGGCCGGCGCCGCCCTGGGCGCGACTATGGCCCCGTCCAGCCGCCAGATCAAGCGCGCCGCCCACAAGGCCGCCAAGCGGGTCAATGAGGCTGTGGACCACCTGGCCGACGCCATGGATATGTAAACGCCAGGGCCCCGGCGCAAGCCGGGGCCCTGACCCTTTCATGGATACAGCCTGTCCAAAATTTCCACAATGTCGCCGATCACGCCGTCGTTGCAGTGGCACAGGATGCGCGCCCCCCAGTCTCTGACCTCCCGGGCGCAGTTTTCCGGGGCGAAGGGTACGGCGGACAGCGCCAGCATAGGGATGTCGTTCTGGTTGTCCCCCACACAGTAGACGTGGTCCGGAGCAACCCCCAGCAGCCGGGCCACCCGGTCCACTCCGCCCCCCTTGCTGCTGCCCCTGCACGTCAGCTCCAGGTAGCGGGGGTTGGAAAAGATTGCCTCATACCTGTCTCCATAATGCTCCAGCATCCAGCTCTGAACGCTGAGCAGAATCTCCCGCTCCTGGTGAAAAATTCCCTTGACCCAGGGGACCGGCATATCCGGAACGGGGCACCGGGTATAGTCGCAGTTCACCTTCTTCAGATGGGCGAAGGTGATCTCATTGGGGTTGCAGACGTAGATGTCCTCCCCGTGGTAGACCTCCAGGGAGAGGGAGGGGAATCTCTCCATCACCGCCGCCAGGTCGGCGGGAGCCGTGTCGGGCAGGAGGTTCTGCTCCAGCATCCGGTCCGCCTGAAAATCATAGATGGCCGCCCCGTTGGACAGCACCGCCGGGGCATTCATAGGAATAGACGCGGCGTGGGGCGCAAAGGTTCTGTGGGCCCGGCCTGTGGCTATGGAGAAGTATCCACCCTCCCCGATGAAGTACCGCAGGGCCTCCAGGTTGCGCTCCGGGATGTGAAGGGTCAAATCATACAGGGTGTCATCAAAGTCGCTGGCCAGTAATATGCCGTTAAATTTTCCCATGGGGCCTCCTTTCGCCCCGGTGGGGGCTTATTTCAGGTCTTCGCCCTGATAGTATTTCCCCATAGCCTTGGATGCCAGAGCAAAAATCGCCAGGCAGAGGATCAGATCAACGCCGATATAGCTGATGTTATAGATAAAGGAATAGACGTACGGGTTGTCGAACACCATGCCCATCAGTTCGGTGGGAGCCAGGATGCGGTAAACGGTGATGCCGCTGGCAAAGTGGACCAGAAAGCGGCCGGCCGCTCCCAGCACGCTGCCCCAGTAAATCCCGCCGGGCCGCCCCTTGCCCACGCCAGTCAGGGCGACCGGGATGGGGGCCACGATGTAGTCCAGGATAATGGAGACCCAGCCATAGCCCACAGGCCCCTGGACAAAGACCTGAAGCGCGCCGAAGGCGGTGCAGGTGACCAGGCCGGGGCCCACCCCCCAGCGCACGCAGAACAGGAACAGGGGGAGCATCTCCAGAGAGATGGAACCGCCATTGGGGAACTCATAGGGCTTAATCATCCCCAGCACCAGGGCCAGGGCAATCATGATGCCGGCCTCGGCCAGCATCCGGATGGCTTTGTTTTTTGTCATAGTCGTTTCCTCCAAAATCGAAGATACCGCATTACATCCGGACGGGTGTAGTGCGGTCTTAGAGGAGACGGCGGCAACATCTCTCTTCCACTTCCTACGCCGGCATTACCCGGATCAGGTCTAATGCGGCGTCTGTCAAACCGGCGGCGGCGCTTTGCGGCTCTTTTGCGGCATCCATGCGTCGCGGCTTTTTGCAATACGTCAGTATTCCCGCAAAGCCGCTCCTGTGTCTGCCATCAAAATAGCCCGCAAATCGTTCTTGCCGGTTTTCAGACCCCGCATAAGGGACCGAAGGCAGCTGTGCTTGCCTCTGCATCTCAGCCGGGAACTTTGCTCCCAGCGCCCCTGTGTTCGATTGTACTGCGGTTCCTGTCTATTTTAGGCGCTGAAGCCCGGTTTGTCAACCCTTTTCCTTGACATTCCTCCGCCCCGCCGATATACTGGAGGGCGGGCAGGGGCGTCGCCCTTGCTCTGTATTTCGCTGTCAGACGGGGGTCGCTATGAACAAAAAAGAGCTATTGGACCGCTGCGCCAGAGACGGTGAGGAGCGCATCCTGCTGGCCAGGGTCCTGGACAAGCTGGAGCTGGCCCAGGGCCGGGACGTTCCTGCCCACACGCCCTTTCTCTCTCCGGGGGAGCAGGCGGCGGTGACCGGCCTGCTCAATGCCTGGGGGAGGCCCCGGCACCTGTTTCAGGGCGGTTACCCCGGCAGTGAGCGGCAGATATGCCTCTTTCTGACCAGCTGGCAGGAGGAGGACAGTGTCCTCTCCGACCCGGAGGGCCCCCTGGCCGCCCTGGAGGCCCGGTTCCCGGAAGCCGCCCCCCTCACCCACAGGGATATTCTGGGCTCTCTCATGGGCCTGGGCATCACCAGGGAGGTGGTGGGAGACATTTTGCTGCCCCGGCCCGGGCTGTGTCAGGTAGTGGTCCTCCGGGAGGCCCTGCCCATCCTCCTGTCCCAGTGGGAGGGGGCGGGGCGGTATAGGGCAGACCTGGCGGAGATATCCCTGGAGCAGCTCACCCCGAAGCCCGCCCAGGTAAAGACCATCCGGGACACGGTGGCCACTCCCCGGCTGGACGCGGTGACCGCCGCCGGCTTTTCCCTGTCCCGGTCCAAGGCCGCCGCCCTCATTGCCGGGGGCAGAGTGTCGCTGAACCACAGGGAGTGCCTCAAGCCCGACCGCCAGGTGGGCCAGGGCGACGTCCTCACCTGCCGCGGACTGGGCAAGTGCGTTGTGAAGGAGGTCCCGGGACAGTCTAAAAAAGGACGGACTATGCTGATTATAGAGAGGTATGTGTGATGGAACAGGCAAAAATTGACCGCATTAACGAGCTGGCCCGGAAATCCAGAACCCCGGCAGGGCTCACCCCGGAGGAGAAGCGCGAACAGGCCGCCCTGCGCCAGGAGTACGTCGCCGCTGTCCGGGCCAGCCTTACCGCCCAGCTGGACAGCACCTATATCCAATATCCCGACGGCACCCGGCGAAAGCTGGAGAAGAGAACCGATCCGCCCGCCCAGCCTTTTTGAAAACTTAATTTGACAACCCCGCCATTTTCTGCCATAATAGCTGTGTCTTTAGCCCTGCTGCTATTAATATTTCCGGGCCGCCGCCCGTGAGAGCGAGGAGGACAACCATGGCGCGCATTAAATTTACCACTGACTCCGCCGCCGACATCCCTGCCGGACTGCGGGAGGAGCTGAATATCCAGGTGCTCCCGTTCCCCATCGCCATGGGGGACAGGGAGTATGCCGACGGCTTTGACTTCACCCCCGCAGAGTTTTATGACATGCTCCTCGCGGCCCCCAAAATCCCCACCCACGCCCAGCTCAACCCCTATCTGTTCACCGAGGTGTTTGAACAGGCCTATGAGGAGGGGTACACCGATCTGATCCACACATCCATCAACTCCAAGGGGTCCGCCACCTGCTCCAACGCTTTCCAGGCCCGGGGGGACTTTTACCGGGACCACCCGGAGGCGGAGCAGACCTTTCACATCCACATTATTGATTCCCTGAATTACACCATGGGCTACGGCTGGGCGGTGATTCAGGGGGCCAAAATGGCCGCCTCGGGGGCCGGTCCCCAGGAGATTGCCGCCTTTATCCAGGACTGGGTGGACCATGTGCGGGTCGTCTTCTCCCCCCTGGACCTGCGCTTTGCCAAAAGGTCGGGCCGCATCTCCGCCGCCGCAGCCTTTGTGGGGGAGGCCTTGGGCCTGAAGCCCGTTATGACCTTTGCCGACGGGGAATCCAAAATTCTGGCCAAGGTTCGGGGAGAAAAGGCTGTCATCTCCAAGCTGGTGGAAATGTGCAGGACGGAACGGAAATCCGGCACCCCCTACCTGATGATTCAGGGCAACAACACGGAACAGTCGGGCCGGCTGCTGGCCGCCTGCCGGCAGGAGCTGGCGGAGGAACCGGCCCTGGCCTATCACATCGGCGGCGTGATTGCCATCAACGCAGGCCCCAATCTGATCGGCCTGATTTACCGGGTGTAAATTCTTATAGGCTCAGCCGTCTTCCGCCGGCTGAGCTTTTATTTTACAGATTATTCATTTACTTTGTGGTATGCTAAGGTGCGGGGGCGCACATCGTGCGCCCGTCCTGATATGTGCAACGGCAGGTGGACGCCGTCCGCCCCTGGACAAGGAAACAAAGGAGGTCCGCTTTATGACCAACAAACAGCTCTCCTGGAGGCAGCGGGGGCAGCTCTGGCTGCGGCTGGGACTGCGACTGGGACTGGCCGCGCTGGGGGTATGGCTCCTGGTCCGCTTCGGGCGGCGGGCCCTGTCCCTCTTCGCACCGTTCCTCTTCGCTCTGGCCGCCGCCGCCATCCTCAACCCTCTGGTGAAAAGGCTGCAGAAAGCCCTGGGCTGGAACCGGCAGCTGCTCTCCGCCCTGGTGCTCCTCCTCCTCTTCGGGCTGGTGGGCGGCGCGCTGGCCCTGCTGGTCTACGGCGCCGCGGGCCAGATGGTATCTCTGGTGCAGAACTGGGGCGGCCTGCTGGACAGTATGCAAGCCGCCCTGGACCAGGTGGAGGCCCTGTTCGCCCATTTTCTCACCCTGGTGCCCCCTCAGATCACCCAGATTACCCAGAATGCCGGAGACCAGCTGTTTCAGTGGCTGTCTGAGGCCGCCCCCGCGGCCCTGGCCAGTCTGGGCATGGAGGCCGGGGAGAAGGCCATGGGCCTGCCCTCCTTTCTGGTGGCCCTTATCATCTTCATTATGGCCACCTTTCTCCTCACCGCCGACTACCCCTATCTGCGCAGCCGGGCTGTACAGCACATGGACGAGGGTCTGCTCCGCTTTCTGGGCCAGCTGCGCACCACAGCTCTGGGCGCCTTCGGGGGCTATCTGAAAGCGGAATTTCTCCTGTCTGTAGGGGTGTTTTTCATCCTGCTGGCGGGGTTCTTCCTGATCCGCCAGCCCTACGGACTGCTGCTCGCCCTGGGTCTGGCCGTGATGGACTTCATCCCCATCATCGGGGCGGGCACTGTTATGGTGCCCTGGGCCTTTGTGGATCTGTTCACCGGAAAGCTGTCCGCCGCCGTGGAGCTGATGGCGATTTGGGGCGTGATTGCCCTGTTCCGCCGGGTTATGGAGCCCAAGTTTGTGGGGGATCAGACGGGGCTGTCCCCCCTGCTGTCTCTGGTAAGCATCTATGTGGGCATGAAGCTGGCCGGTGTGCTGGGCATGGTCTTCGGCCCCATTGTCCTGCTGGTCCTCCTTAATCTGGCCGGAATGGGCATGTTCCGCGGCCTGGCCCTGGACCTCACCGCCGCCGCAAGGGACATCACCGCCCTGCTGAGCGAACGGCCCGAGTGAGCCCGGGCCGGCCATGTTCACAATTTCCCCAAATTCCCCGCTCAAAGTTCAAAAAGATATTTGTTTTTCTTCATGCTTTTTTCATAATTTGGAGCTATGATAGGCACAGTTCAAGGGAATACCTAAGTTACCCCGCTTTGAAAGGAGCGTCTTATTATGGATGAGTTCAACTTCTACAACAGCGAAAACGACGGCTACAGGGGCGGTCTGGGCGGCTATGTTGACCCGGAGCCTCATCCGCCCGGCACTCCGTTCCAGGCCGGGATGCAGCCCCCCGGAAGGAAGAAGCGGGGCGCTGCCAGGGTGGTCGCCCTGGTCCTGGCCTGCACCATTGCCGGCGGAGGCGCGGGTGTGGGCGGCGCCTACCTCTATAACCGCATGGCGGGCCCCCGGAACTACACCGTCTTTCAGGAGGAAGCCCGTCCCAAGGTGCAGACCGTGGTGAACACCAACAACGGCCAGCCCATGACCCCCGAGCAGCTCTACGCCGCCAACCTGGCCTCCTGCGTGGGCATCACGGTGAACACCACCCAGAATATCTGGGGCCAGACCACCACCTCCGCCGCCTCGGGCTCGGGCTTTGTCCTCAGCCAGGACGGCTATATCGCCACCAACTACCATGTCATTGAAAGCGCAGCGGAGGACCCCTCCGTCACCATCCAGGTGACCTTTGCTGACGGCTCCAAATATGACGCCAGACTGATCGGCGGCGAGAAGGACAACGACGTGGCCGTGCTGAAAATTGAGGCCAGCGGCCTCACCCCCGTCACCCTGGGGGACAGCGACAAGCTGGTGGTGGGTGAGAAGGTATACGCCATCGGAAACCCTCTGGGCGAGCTGACCTACTCCTTTACAGACGGCATCATCTCCGCCCTGGACCGGCTGATTACCACCACGGACTCTGATATGAGCGGCCAGCGGACCAGCACCACCCTCAATGTGCTCCAGACCAACTGCGCCATCAACCCGGGCAACTCCGGCGGCCCCCTCTTTGACAGCTATGGCAACGTTATCGGCATCACCACCGCCAAGTACACCCAATCCTCCTCCGGCGTCACCGCTGAAGGTTTGGGCTTCGCCCTGCCCATCAACGACGTGAAAAATATCCTGTCCGACATCATTGAGCACGGCTATGTCACCGGCAAGCCCTATATGGGCGTCCAGGTCTCTGACGTTCCCTCGGCGGCCCAGCAGTACGGCATCACCGCCGGCGCAGCGGTGAGCTATGTGGCCGAGGGCTCCAGCGCCCAGAAGGCGGGCCTTCAGGTCAACGACATTATCACCGCCATCGACGACACCGCCATCGATTCCTCCACCGCCCTCACCGCCGCCCTCACCACTGGCTACAAGGCCGGCGACACCGCGGTTCTGACAGTTATCCGGGACCAGCAGGAGCAGAAGCTGACCATCACCTTTGACGAGAAAAACGCCGAGACCGAGGCCAACAACCCGCTCCAGCAGCAGCCACAGCAGCCCTCCCAGGGCAACGGCGGCAATTACTACTACCAGTGGCCCTTCGGCGGGGCGTTCCCGTGGTAAATTTCCGCTTGCGTTTGTGAGAGAACTATAGTATAATGATGATTGCCAACGAGCTATGAGGAGTTCCAGGCTTTACAAAAGCCCCCGGAGAGGTGCATCTCTCCGGGGGCTTTTTGTGGGCTTACTGTCCCCTTCCATGCCGGTCAAGCCACTTGCAGATGTAGTAACAGAGGATACCTGCCGCAACCGACACGAGGAAATTTATGAGGAGTTCCATTGGCTTTACACCCCCTCTCTGTTGCCAGATTGGGTGGGGCAGCAGACTAATTGTAGCAAGCTTTGACAAAATCTGCAAGTATGGAGCGCCCCATATTTTAGACAGGGGATGGACAATCCCGAAAAATCAGGTATAATAGTAGGGTGATAGAATATATAGAAGAGGGATACGACTATGGAAATAAACGGACAAGCTTTCAGCGGTACAGGACGCTATGACCAGATGGGTCTGTCGGCAGAGCTGATGCGGGCCATTGAGAAGAAGGGCTATGTGGAGGCCACCCCCATTCAGACCGGGGCCATCCCCTATTTTATGGACTGGCAGAACGTGATTGCCAAGGCCCCAACCGGAACAGGAAAGACCTTTGCCTTCGGCATACCCATGGTGGAGCACACCGACCCGGCCGGAACGGAGGTCACCGGACTGGTGCTGGCCCCCACCCGGGAGCTGGCCATCCAAATCCGGGATGAGCTGCGGGACCTGTGCGCTTTCAAGGAGGGTGTGCGGGTGGTGTGCCTCTACGGCGGCCAGCCCATCGGCAGCCAGATCAACCAGCTGAAAAAGCGGCCCCAGATCGTGGTGGCCACCCCGGGGCGGCTGATGGACCACATGCAGCGGCGCACCGTCCGGCTGAATAAGGTGGAGACCGTTGTGCTGGACGAGGCCGACCGAATGCTGGACATGGGCTTCGTCCGGGATGTGACCCGCATTCTGGACGCCATGCCCCAGCGGCGCAACCTGGGCATGTTCTCCGCCACCATCTCCCGGGAGGTGCTTGATATCTCCTGGGTGTATCAGCGGGACCCTGTGGAAATCACCGTTCAGGCCGACCAGGAAAACCGGCCCGACATCGCCCAGTACCGCCTGGAGGCGGACCGCGGGGAGAAGGCGGACATCACGGCCCGGCTTTTGGAGATGGGCGGCTATGAGCGGGTGATCGCCTTCTGCAACACAAAAAACATGACTGACCGGCTGGCCGGACTGCTGGAGATGCGGGGGATCTCCTGCGAGGCCATCCACGGCGACATCACCCAGTCCCTCCGGGAGCGGACCCTGCAAAAATTCCGGGACGGCAAGCTGCGGGTGCTGGCCGCCACTGACGTGGCCGCCCGGGGGCTGGACATCGACGATGTGGACGCGGTGTTTAACTATGACGTCCCCGATGAGAACGAGTACTACATCCACCGCATCGGCCGCACCGGCCGGGCCAAACGGCACGGCGTGGCCTTCTCCCTGGTGTCCACCATTGCGGAGGGCCTGCGGCTGGACGATATTGTAAAGTCCACTGGCAGTCAGATTCGCACCGTCTACTTTAACGAAAAGGGCGACCTGGTGGCCGCCGCGGAGAACCCATGAGGAAAACACCCTCCCATTTCTGGCTGGATTTCTTCACCTGCTTCCTCATTCCCGCCTACACACTCCTTTTCGCCGGGAGCGTGGAGTGGTTCGGCACCAACTTCTCGGTCATCGCCGTCACCGGGCCGGACCACTACCGGGGCTTTGTCTACTGGGGCGTGCTGGCGGGGGGCTTCTTCTTTGTCATACTCAGCCGGCTGGCCTTTGCCCTCCCCCGGCGGAGCGCCCGGGTGCTGGTCCGCCTGCTGACGGTGTGCGCCGTACTCTCCCTGGCCTACGCCGTGGCCATCCCCTATCTGCCCGAATATTTTCCAAAATATGCCGCCCTCCACGTCCTGCTGGCCGCCGGAGCCTGTGTGCTGCTCATGCTGGCCCTGCTGGCCGTTCTGCTGGCTCTGCGGCCCGCCGACCCCGCCCGCTGGAAAAAGCCCCTCCGGGCCTGGGGGGCAATCGTGGCGGGAAGCGCGCTCCTCTTCCTCATTCCCAGGATGGTTTCCACCGCCCTGGAGGTCTTCTTCACCGTTTCCACTGCCCTGCTGGCCAGAAAAATCTGGCTGCTGGCAAAATTTTAATCCATTCTTCATCTTTTCCCTATGGTATTTTCAATCCTGATCGCGTATTATGTAGAACAGGAACAAACCTCACAACGAAATTCGTAAAGGAGCGAAAATAAATGGGAAGCAAGAGACTGTATCGGACGGAAGGGCCCTATAAGATGCTGTGCGGCGTGTGCGGCGGCATCGCGGAGTACTTTGATATCGACCCCACCCTGGTGCGGGTGCTCTGGGTCATCGCTTTCTTCTGCGGCACTTTCGGCTTTTGGGCCTACCTCATCTGCGCCCTCATCATGCCCAAGAAAAGCGATATCTACCCCGGCTACTGATGACCCAGCTCCTGCAAATTTTCAGAAGACGGCCCTCTCCGTCCGCCGGAGAGGGCCGTCTTTTTACGGTCCAGGTTTTGCCACAGCTGTTTCGTTGTGGTAACCTCCACAAAATACATGCTTTACACCCCGGGCTTTTGTGCTATGATAGACACACCAGAGCAAAAACGGAGGGCCCTTCCAAGCATTTTCCCGGTTTCCGCAAAAATGAAGGGTGTCCGTCAAAAAAGCAATGTCCTACACATATTAAGGAGGAAATGCCGCTATGAACAAGTACATCGAAAGAGTCCTGAACGATACCAAGGCCAAGAACGCCAACGAGCCCGAGTTCCTGCAGACCGTGGAGGAGGTCCTCACCTCTCTGGAGCCCGTCATCAACGCCCACCCCGAGTATGAGAAGGCCGCCCTGCTGGAGCGGATGGTGGAGCCCGAGCGGGTCATCGAGTTCCGCGTCACCTGGGAGGACGACAACCACAACTGGCAGGTCAACCGCGGCTACCGCGTGCAGTACAACGCAGCCCTGGGCCCCTACAAGGGCGGCATCCGTTTTGACCCCTCCGTCAACCTGTCCAT
>JAAVYL010000024.1 GCA_022791075.1 Lawsonibacter sp.
GGGGCGGGCAGGTCATACTCCAATACATCATGGGTCATCAGGGCGGGCACCGCGCCATACGCCTCAAACCAGTATTTTGCCACAGCCATGTGGTCCTCGTTGGCGGGGCACTCGTTCCAGCCGCCGAAGGGCAGCCAGGCAAAGACCTCCCAGGGCTGTTTGACCGGAATTTCGGCCAGCACCACGGGCACGGTCTTTTTGCCGTCGAAGTCCCGGAGGCTGAGAAAGCGGTCGATCCCCTCGCCGCCGGACACCTCTCCCACCAGATCATCCCAGTCCCCGGGTTCATATTCCCCCCGCTCCTCTTTGATCTCCTTCAGCCATTTCTGAAGAAATTCCTTTCCCGAACCCAGGGGCACGGCCAGCAGCTCCTGCCGGAGCTGGGCGGTAGTATTGTCCTCGCCGCTGATCTCGAAGCACTCCATCAGAATCTCGTCTACAGCCACCAGCATGGGGACAAAGCCCTCCTTCTCCCCCCGGGCCCGTGCCTGACGGTATGCGTCCAGGATGGGCCTGTCGTCCGCCATGGGTGGGAAATAGGTACAGGGACAGCCCAGATATTCTTTCAGCTGCTCCACCTGCTCTTCAATGGTATATTGTCCTCTCATGAAAAATCCTCCTTCTGTATTTGCTGGGCCATCTCGCTGAGAAACAGCCTTGTCAGTCTGAGCATATTCTCAAAATCGGCTGTGCTGCCCACGCTGGCGGGGGCGTGGAGGTAGCGCACGGCGGCGGACATAGCGGCCACCCGGACGCCGGCCTTGGTGCGCTGGATGGTGCGGGCGTCGTTGCCCCCGGCGATATACTCTTTGGTCTGCCAGGGAATACCGTTCTCCTCGGATAGACGGCGCAGGGTCTCAAAAAGTTCCCGGTCATAGATGGTGGCCCCGTCCATATAGGAGATGACCGGCCCCCTGCCGGGGGCGCACACCCGGCGGTGCCCCTCCACTCCGGGCAGGCCGGCGGCCGTGGTGGTCTCCAGCACCAGTGCGATCTCGGGCGTGACCGAGAAGGCGGCGCCGAAGGCCCCCCGGGTGCCCACCTCCTCCTGGGCGGTGAAGGCGAAGGTCACGTCCAGGGGCAGGTCCTCCTCCAGCAGCTTGAGCATCACGGCGCAGCCCACCCGGTCATCGATGGCCCGGGCCTTGAACAGGCCGTCCCCAAACTCCTCCGGTTCACAGACAAAGGCGCCGCAGTCCCCCGGCTCCACCAGCTTCCCGGCGGACTCCCTGTCCCTGGCCCCGACGTCAATATAGAGGGATTCCGTCTTGGGGGCCTTTTTCCGCTCCTCTCTGGTGGTCAGGTGGATGGCCTTCAGGCCGATGACGCCGGGGACCTTGTTGTGTCCGATCAGGAGCGGCTTGCCGATGGCCACCCGGCGGTCCACGCCACCCACGAAGTCAAACTTTAAAAAGCCCTCGTCGGTGATGCGGGTGACGATCACCCCCACCTCGTCCATGTGGGCGGCCAGCATCAGCCTGTTCCCAGTGGACTTTCGGCCTTTTTTGAAAACGATGAGATTGCCCAGCGCGTCAGCGTGGAGGTGGTCGGCGTGTTTCACCGCCTTTGCGGTGATATACCGGCGCACCTCGTCCTCATCGCCGGACACGCCGTTGAGACAGCACAGCTCCTTTAAGGTATTCAGCATGATACGCCCTCCTCTCCCAGGCTCTCTACAAAGGCGGCCAGCAGCGCGGCGGTGTCCTCCAGGTCCTGCTTGTGGACCACCTCCACCGGGGTGTGCATATACCGCTCCGGGATGGACAGCACCGCCGTGGCCACCCCCTCCCGGCTGACCTGGATGGGCCAGGCGTTGGTGCCGCTGGAGCCGGACATGACCTCGATCTGGACGGGCATGTCCAGCTCCTTTGCCAGCTCTTTCAAACGGCCCGACAGGGACCGGGCGCAGTTGGGGCCCACCCCGATCACCGGACCGCCCCCCAGCTTGAACGTCTCATGCTTGGAGGCGTCGGGGCTGTCCCCGTGGGTCACGTCTACAGCCACGCACAGATTCGGCTCAATCTCATAGGCGGCGGTGACGGCTCCGGTACTGTGGGTCTCCTCCTGGGTGGAGCCCAGGACGTACAGGTCCACGTCCAGAGGCTTGTCCTTCAGCCGCTCCAGCACGTCCAGCAGGACGGCAAAGCCGCAGCGGTCGTCCAAGGCCTTGCCGCACAGCAGGTCCTCCCCCAGGGGGGTGCAGCCCCCCCGATAGGCGGCGGGGGTGCCGGCGGGGATGCGGCGCTCCGCCGTCTCCTGAGACAGGCCCACGTCGATGACCAGGTCCTTGATGGGCTGGGATTTATCCATGTCCTCCCCGCTCTGGACGTGGGGGGGCAGACAGGCCACTGTGCCGAACACGGGCGGGGCGGTGAGGATCACCACCTCCCGGTCGGGGAGCATCCGGGGATCCACGCCCCCCAGAGGGGCGAAGCGGAGGAAGCCCTCGTCGTGTCCGGTGACGATAAAGCCGATCTCGTCCAAATGGGCGTCCAGGAGCAGCTTGGGGGCGTTCTCCCGCCCGCACCGGCGCACCCCCGCCACGCTGCCCAAACGGGTGATATACACTTTGTCTGTCAGGGGCCGGAGCAGCTCCGCCGCCGCCTGGGTCACGCTCTCCTCAAAGCCGCTGGGTCCGGACAGGGCGCACAGACGTCCTAATATCTGTTCATAGTTCAAATCGGAAGACCTCCATTTGATAATAGGGTTCCAGGCTGTTCCTATCCTAATACGAAACGGGAGAAGTTGCAAGTTTTTTAGAAAAACACCTTGACATTTTTTTCGCAGGGAGATATAATGCGCATTGCGTTCAAAGACAGCAGGGGCCCGCACGGGCATAATTCCTGCCGAGAGTGCTTTCAGAGGAATATTCTTTTGATGGTACTGTCCTTCTGTCTTGATGACGGAAGGTTTTTTGTTGCGCGTCAACATTTTTCTGGAGGTGAAACCAAAAATGCCTAACGCAAAGGTCCTTTCTGAGAAGAAGGCCGTGGTGGCCGCTCTGGAGGAGCAGCTGAAGGGCGCCGCCAGCGGCGTGCTGGTGGACTACAAGGGCATCAC
>JAAVYL010000151.1 GCA_022791075.1 Lawsonibacter sp.
GCACCTCTGCCCAGGCGTCTCTAATGCTGGTAACTGTCATTTTTCAGGCCCTCCTCGCACGTTTTGGCGGTTGTATGTATAAAAAATTAGGTTACACTTGGTCGCTTGACCTTGTGTAACCTAATATTAACGCCTGCCTTATAAATAAAAAACAGGAAAAATCCTTGCCCTCACGCCTATTATTTGGTATAATAAAATGCTGTATCAATTACGTTTTTTACCGTGCCGCAGTTTATGATGAGGAGGACTTCTATGAACCCCGCCGCGGAAGTATGGGAAAAAATCAAAGCCCTGATGGCGTCTGAGATGACTGCTACCACCCTGAATACCTGGTTTGACGACACAGAAGCCGTCGCTCTGGAGGAGAACCGTTTTGTGCTGTACACCCCCAGCAGATTCAAGCGGGACATTATTGCCGCCCGCTATGCCGTCCCCATTCAGAACGCCCTCCACGAGCTGTTTTCCGCTGACCTTCTGGTAACCGTTCTCACGGAGGACGAGCGGGACAGCTTTCGGGAGACGGCCAAGCAAGGAGTCTTCCTCCCAGGCACAGAAGAATATACCTTCGACCGCTTTGTAGTGGGCTCCTCCAACAAGTTTGCCCACGCCGCCGCCCGAAAGGTGGCTGACAATCCGGGTGAGAGCTACAACCCGCTGTTTATCTTCGGCAACTCCGGCCTGGGTAAGACCCACCTGCTCTACTCCATCGCCCACACCATCCACGCCAACCACCCGGGGTATAAGGTGATCTACGTCAAGGGAGACGCCTTTACCAATGAACTGATCACCGCAATCCGGGAGGGCCGGAACCAGGAATTCCGGGAAAAATACCGTGGAGCGGACGTATTCCTCATGGACGATGTGCAGTTCATTGCCGGCCGGGACTCCACTCAGGAGGAGATGTTCCACACCTTCAATACCCTGTATGAGCTGAAAAAACAGATCGTCTTCACCTCTGACCGCCCTCCCAAGGAGATGCTCCGGCTGGAGGACCGGCTCAAAACCCGATTTGAATGGGGCCTGCTCGCCGACATCATCCCCCCCGACTATGAGACGAGAATGGCCATTGTCAAAAACAAGGCCATCCGCATGGGCATGGAACTGCCAGATTTTCTGATTCAACTCATTGCCGAGAATATCACCGCCAATGTGCGGCAGATCGAGGGCACCGTCAACAAGATTATGGCCTATCAGGATCTGATTGGCGACACAGTGGATAAAAACACCGTCATCCGGGCGGTAAAGGACATTTTCAAGGAAAAGTCCGACATCCTGCCCACTGCCGACGTCATTATTGAAGAGGTCTGCAAATTCTATAACATTGAACCGGAAATTCTTCGGGGTCAGGGCCGCTCCAAGGATATCTCTCTGGCCCGCCAGATTGCCATGTATCAGATCCGCCGCATGACCAACCTGTCTCTGAAGGAGATCGGCAGCGAATTCAACGGCCGGGACCACAGTACCGTTCTCAACGCCCTGAACCGCATTGAAGACCTGGTGAAAACCGACCCGGAGAAGGCGGAAATTGTCAAGGATATTACCACCAATATCAACGCCAGATACGAGTAGCTTTTCCACCGCTCTTTGTGGAATGTTGAGGGGAAAATGTGGAAAACATTTCTTGCTGTGGAAACATACAAGCTTTTGCCCACACCCCCTGTTGACCCGTTTTACTTACAGCCCCAAGGCTTTTAGGGGTTATTCCACATTTTTTTCGTCTACTGACTACTGTTACTAAAAAATAATCCTCTCCTCCTATTGCGGAGGGAGAAAGAGATTGGAGGAACCGTTTATGAAATTCTCCTGTGAGAAGGCTCTGCTGTCCTCAGCGGTATCCACTGCTTCCCGGGCCGTAGCTGCCAAAAGCTCTATCCCTGCCATGGAGGGTATCCTCATCGAAGCCGGAGAGACGCTGCGCCTTACCGGATACAATCTGGAGACAGGTATTCAGGTCACCGTTCCCTCTGAAATCAGTGATCGGGGATCTCTGGTGCTGTCCGCCCGGCTTTTCGGGGAAATTGTCCGGAAAATGCCGGATGACGTGGTGGTCTTCTCCTCTGAAGGATATATGGTAAATATCCGGTGCGGAATGTCTGAATTCAATATTCTGGGCACCGATCCGGAGGAGTTCCCAGAACTGCCCAGTGTGGAGCAGCAGAACTCCCTCACCATCAAACAGCCGGTTCTGCGCTCCATGATTGCTCAGACCCTCTTTGCCATCAGTGACAACGAGAGCAGACCCATCCACACGGGCTCTCTCTTTGAGGTGGACGAGAGCGGTCTCACTGTAGTCTCAGTGGACGGCTACCGTCTGGCTCTGCGCCGGGAGGAAGTGGAGGATAAGAAAGGGGCGGAGAGCTTCTCCTTTGTGGTCCCGGGTTCGGCTCTGGGCGAGGTGGAAAAAATCTGCTTCAGTGAGGAGAATGTCACCGTCACCCAGGGGGCCCGCCATATTTTGTTTCAAACTGGAGAGACCGTTCTGGTCTGCCGCCGGCTGGAGGGGGACTTCCTGGCCTACCGCAACGCTATCCCCAGAAACAACAATATTCAGGTGGAGGTGGAGGCCCGGGCCCTGCTGGCGTGCATCGAACGGGTGTCCCTTATCATCAGTGAGAAGCTGAAATCCCCGCTGCGCTGCGTCTTCGGGGACGGTATAGTGTCCATTACGACAAAAACCGCCATTGGAGACGCCGCTGACCAGTGTATCCTCTCCGGCGACGGCGGCGGGCTGGAGATTGGCTTCAATAATAAGTATCTGATGGATGCCCTGAAGGCTGCTCCCGCCAGCAGGCTGCGGCTGGAGTTCACCTCTGGTGTGGCCCCCTGTGTTATCCTGCCCGCTGAGGGGGAGGAGAATTTTACCTATATGGTTTTGCCTGTACGGCTGAAGGCGAATTGACCCCTTCCGGGGCGGACCCAAGGAGGATGAAATGGAAACACATCAGATTAAGATACACACAGAATTTATCAAGCTTCAGGACCTGCTGAAATTTTCCGGGGCTGTGGAGACCGGCGGAGACGCAAAGCTAATTATTCAGGAGGGCCGGATCACCGTCAATGGGGAGCCCTGCACCATGCGGGGGAAAAAGCTGCGCCCCGGAGACCGGGCGGCCATTGACAACGAGACGGAGCTCGTGGTCACGTGATTGTCAAGAGCCTGGAGCTGGACCTCTTCCGCAACTATACCCATTTAAAGGCGGATTTTGATGAGCGGGTCAACCTGATCTATGGGGACAACGCCCAGGGAAAGACCAACCTGCTGGAGGCGGTTGCCTATCTGTCCGCCGCCCGGTCCCACCGGGCCCGGTATGACCGGGAGATGATCATGCTGGATATGGATTCCGCCTTGATAAAGGGCGGAGTGGTCAGCCGGAACCGGGAGTTCTCTCTGGAGGCCAGGCTCTTCCGGGGGCGGGGACGGCAGCTGTTTTCCAATGGGGTGAAGCTGAAGACCGCCGGGGAGCTGGCGGGTATTTTGACAACCGTCCTCTTCTGCCCCGAGGACCTGTCTCTGATCAGGGCGGGGGCGGCGGAGCGGCGGCGGTTCCTGGATGGAGCCATCTGTCAGTTGCGGCCCCGGTACGTCCAGGCACTGGCAGAGTATAACCGGCTCTATGAGCATAAAACCAGGATTCTGCGGGACTGGCCGGAGAACCCCTCCCTCCTTCAGACGCTGGATGATTTTAATCTCCGTATGGCCCAGACGGGAGCCATGATCATCCACTACCGGGCCCATTTTATAAAACGTCTGCGGGAGCACGCCCCCGCTGTGCACAGGGACTTTTCCGGGGGCCGGGAGGAGTTGGAGCTGACCTATGAGACGGTTTCCTCTGTAACATGCCCCATGGCTCAGCCCCGGGAGCTGCTCCCCCAGCTGCTGGACCATCAGAGAAAACACCGTCAGGCGGAAATTGACTCCCGGCAGTGCCTGTCCGGCCCTCATAAGGACGATTTGTCTGTTGTTATCGGCGGACAGTCCGCAAAAACCTATGCCTCTCAGGGGCAGACCCGGACGGCTGCCTTGTCTTTAAAGCTGGCCCAGCGGGAAATATTTCAGGAGGAGACCGGAGAGTGGCCCGTCCTTCTGCTGGATGACGTCCTCTCTGAGCTGGACGCCAAACGCCAGGCCTTTGTCCTCAACCGCATCCAGGGCGGACAGGTGTTTATCACCTGCTGCGAGGAGGAGAAGCTGGAGGGCCTGGAGGGGGGCAGGGCCTTTCATATCCAAAATGGAAATTTGATTTGACAAAAGGGCGGACTTCTTATGTATCTGCATCTGGGTCAATCCGTTGTCATTCCCAACCGGGATATTTTAGGAATCTTTGATCTGGACAACGCCACCTGGGCCTACAAGACCCGGGAGTTTCTGGAGCAGGCGGAACAGGAGGGCCGGGCCATCTGGCTGACTGAGGACCTGCCCCGGTCCTTTATCCTGGCGGACAGCCGTTGGGGAGAGCCGGTTGTTTACATCTCGCCGCTGTCCTCCGCTACCCTGGCCGCCCGGGCAGAGCGGGGCGGACTGGAATAGAAAAAGACTCCCTTTGCGGAGGGAGGCGTTTGAAATGAGGAGGTTATCATATGGAATCCATCGAATATTTGTGGAAGGACCGCAAGCGTCATCTGGGACTGCCTCTGTCCTTCACCCGATACAGCCTCAGTGAAGACAGGCTGTTCTGCGAGGTGGGGCTGTTCAATTTAAAGCAGGACGAGGTGCTGCTCTACCGGGTGCGGGACCTGCAGCTGAACATGTCTCTGGGACAGCGGATTTTTGGTGTGGGGACAATATGTGTTGTGTCGTCGGATAAGAGTATTCCCCACCTGGACCTGAAAAATGTCAAGCACCCCAGAGAGGTCAAGGAGCTGATTCACAAAAATGTGGAGGAGGCCAAGAACAAGCGGCGTATGCGGACCACAGAGTTGGTCGGCGGCGAAGGCGGAGACGGCGATTATCACGACACTGCCGATCTGGAGGATGAGGAATTGGATTGACGCTTGATTGCGGAGGCGGCCAGGGGCCGTCCGCAGGGAGCGAAATACCGTGCCATTTAGCGGCGGACAGCTTCCGGCCGCTTCTACAGAATTTTCCATCGCGGAGGTAACTATGTCTGAAGAACTGAACCAGCTGAATGAACTGAACACTACCCAGACCGACCATGAGTACGGCGGGTCGGAAATCCAGGTTCTGGAGGGTCTGGAGGCGGTACGCAAGCGTCCGGGTATGTATATTGGCTCCACGTCCGAGTCTGGCCTGCACCACCTGGTGTATGAGATTGTGGACAACTCCATTGATGAGGCCCTGGCCGGCCACTGCACCAACATTACAGTGACCATTAATCCCGGAAACACCATCACTGTCACTGATAACGGCCGGGGCATTCCTGTGGATATCCAGCCCCAGACGGGCAAGCCTGCCCTGGAGGTGGTCTTTACCATCCTCCACGCCGGCGGAAAGTTTGGCGGCGGCGGATACAAGGTTTCCGGCGGCCTTCACGGCGTGGGCGCCTCTGTGGTCAACGCTCTGTCTGAGTGGCTGGAGGTCCAGGTCCACAAGAACGGGGAAATTTATGAGATGAAGTTTGCCCGGGGTAAAATTACCCAGGAGATGCAGAAGGTGGGCAGAACCGACCACACCGGCACCACAGTCACCTTCAAGCCTGACCCGGAGATGTTCGATACGCTGGAGTACAGCTACGACACTCTCCGCACCCGAATGCGGGAGGAGGCCTTTCTGAATGCCGGCCTGCGCATTCAGACCGTGGATCTGCGCCCCGGACAGGAGCAGGAGGACGACATGTGCTATGAGGGGGGCATCCGGGAATTTATCACCTTTATTAACCGGAACAAGGACCCTCTTCACAGCGACGTAATCTATATGTCCGGCGCCCGGGAGGACTCCATGGCTGAAATTGCCATGCAGTATAACGATGGCTATCAGGAGACTATGGCCTCCTTTGCCAACAACGTCCACACCGCGGAGGGCGGGATGCACGAGGAGGGCTTCCGCCGGGCCCTCACCAACGTGCTCAATGCCTACGGCCGGAAGGTCAAGATGCTCAAGGACGACGAGAAGGTCTCCGGCGATGACTGCCGGGAGGGCCTGTCTGTGGTAATCTCGGTCAAGCTCACGGAGGCCCAGTTTGAGGGCCAGACCAAGACCAAGCTGGGCAACAGCGAAATGCGTACCCTGGTTAACAATGTGGTCTCTGAGAAGCTGGAGATCTACCTGGAGGAGAACCCCGCCGTAGGCCGGGCCATTCTGGACAAGGCGCTGATGGCCAACCGGGCCCGGGAGGCCGCCCGAAAGGCCCGGGAGTCGGTCCGCCGCAAGACCGCTCTGGGCGGGGCTGCCATGCCTGACAAGCTGCGGGACTGCAACGAGGTAAACCCGGAGCTCACCGAAATCTATATCGTCGAGGGTGACTCCGCCGGCGGCTCCGCCACCAAGGGCCGGGACAGCCGCTTTCAGGCGATCCTCCCCCTGTGGGGAAAGATGCTCAACGTGGAAAAGGCCCGGGCGGATAAGGTCTACGGCAACGATAAGCTCACCCCCGTCATTACCGCCCTGGGGGCGGGGATTGGGGACGACTTTGATTTGAACAAGCTGCGGTATCACAAGGTTATTATTATGGCCGATGCCGACGTGGACGGCGCCCATATCCGTACCCTGCTGCTCACCTTCTTTTTCCGCTTCATGCGGCCGCTGATTGAAAACGGCTATGTCTATTCCGCCGTCCCTCCCCTCTTCAAGCTGACAAGGGGAAAACAGACCCGCCTGGCCTTCTCTGAGGAAGAGCGGGACCAGGTTTCCGCTGAGCTGCGGGGGGACAATCCCAATGCCAAGGTGGAGATCAGCCGCTTCAAGGGCTTGGGCGAGATGGATGCCCACGAGCTTTGGGATACCACGATGGACCCGGAAAAGCGCACCCTGCGCCGCATCGAGTTGGACGACGCCGTCCGGGCTGACGAGACCTTCACCATCCTCATGGGTGAAAAGGTGGAGCCCCGGAAGGAGTTCATCGAGCGCAATGCCAAATATGCCGTTAACCTTGACTACTAAGGGAGAACAGACCAATGAGTAAAAAACCCCAATATGACCCGGAGGAGATCCGCTATCCCGACCAAAAGATTGTCACCACCTCTCTGGTGCCGGAGATGGAGAATTCCTATATTGAATATGCCATGTCGGTAATTGTGGGCCGGGCCCTGCCCGACGTGCGGGACGGCCTGAAACCGGTTCACCGGCGTATCCTCTATGCCATGTATGAGGACAATCTGACCCACGACCACGCGTTCCGCAAGTGCGCCACCGCCGTGGGTGATGTGCTGGGCCGGTATCACCCCCACGGGGATCAGTCGGTGTATGACGCCCTGGTCCGTCTGGCCCAGGACTTCTCTATGAGATATATGCTGGTGGATGGCCACGGCAACTTCGGCTCTGTGGACGGCGACCCCCCGGCGGCTTACCGGTATACCGAGGCCCGGATGTCCAGGCTCTCGGACGAGATGCTTCGGGATATTGAAAAGGACACTGTGGACTGGGACCCCAACTTTGACGAGACCCGGAAGGAGCCCAAAACCCTCCCCTCCCGCTTTCCAAATCTGC
>JAAVYL010000025.1 GCA_022791075.1 Lawsonibacter sp.
CCGACCGGGGGGGGAACTGCTTGTCGTCCATGTTCAGCTCCTTGAGGATGTCCTTTACCACCCGGAGGGAGTCGTCGGTGTCGTAGATGGTGAAGGAGGAGGAGAAGCCCAGCTTGTCGATGTCACGCCGCAGAATCCGCACGCAGGCGGAGTGGAAGGTGGAGGCCCAGATGTCGTTGGCGGAGGGGCCCAGCATGGCTGCCAGCCGGTCCTTCAGCTCCCCGGCGGCCTTATTGGTGAAAGTGATGGCCAGGATTGTCCAGGGGGGGGCGGGGTCCACGCGGCACAGCTGCTCCTGGCGGAGCCTGTCCCCCTCGCCCGTCTGGGCGTACCGCTCCAGAAAGGCCAGGTCGTCCCCGGTGACAAATTCCGGCACCTCCTCGCAGTCGGAGCCCCGGCCGTACTTCATCAGGTTGGCGATGCGGTGGATGAGCACCGTGGTTTTGCCGCTCCCCGCCCCCGCCAGCAGGAGCAGCGGCCCCTCAGTGGCCAGGGCGGCCTTGCGCTGCTCCGGGTTGAGGCGGGCAAAATCCCGGGCGATGGCCTCCCGGCGGGCCTTGCAGAATTGGATCTCCTGTTGATGGTTGAGCATAGGCAGTTTCCTCTGTTTCGTCGATTTTGTTTGGTCCTGCATATTGTACCCCAAACCACCATCCCGGTCAACCAGAGAAAAGCGGGCATGTTTTCCCGCCCCGCCGCATAAGCTCTGGATGTGGACAGCCCCGGCGGAATGTATCCGGTCTGTAACCGTTTTTTCACCAGGTCGTAACGGCTTCGATAAGAAGGTAACAGAACAGGCGTGCTATACTTAGAGCACAATCAGGAAAGGAGGCCTCTCTATGAAAAAATTACTGCTGACTGCTGTTACGCTGTCCATACTGGTCTTGCCCCTGGGGGGAACGGCTCTGGCCGATCACGAGCAGGCCCCTGACGGCGGCGCCTTGACTTATCTGGACCACCGTCCCGGCGACGTGCCCGCCCAGACCGACGCTGTCGAGGCGATGACTCCTGCCATCCATGGGGCGGCGCTGGCCATGCTGAACCACGATGCCCAGTCACTGGACCTGAGCGACGGCGAGCTCGCATGGGAGACTGTGTATAATATGCTCTCCCTCTATGGACAGCTGGACACCCGCAGCGTTATTGAGGACGGAATCCTTTTCCTCCCCGATGAGACGGCACAGGACTATGCTTCCGCCCTGGATCTCGACCCGGACAGTCTGGTCCCCACCCCCGATGCCCTGCAGGACCGCATCAGCTACGACAATGTGTCCCACTGCTACGCAGCCGTCTGCGGTGAGGACGACCTGGCCCGGGTCCTGGTGGAGGAGGCAGTCTCCTCCGGCGCCGGACTTCAGCTCACCGGGGCGCTGGTTTATGAGGCGGACGGGCAGATCCTGGCCCGGTTCCAGGCCGGCCTCCAGCCCCGTGACAACATGTTCGGCTTTGCCCTCACCGCGCTGACCCTGACCACCTGAATGATTCCCACATAAAAAACCTCCCCCCGGCAGCGCCGGGGGGAGGTTTTTGTCTTACTTGCGGAATGCGGCGCTCATTTCCTGGAAACACCGGGGGCATACGTTTTTCCCGCGAAACTCAATGATGTCCTTTTCGTTGTCACAGAAGATACACGCAGGCTGAAACTTCCTCAGTACGATGGATGGACCGTCCATGTAGATCTCAAGAGAGTCCTTCTCCTCGATACCCAAGGTGCGGCGCAGCTCGATGGGCAGTACAATACGCCCCAGTTCGTCCACCTTTCGGACAATGCCAGTGGATTTCATGAAAATGCCTCCTTTTTTATCTATTCCATCCCGGGGCTGGCGCGCGGCCCCGTCGCCGTTCTTCTCATTATCTATTTTAACGGCAAAAAAATTTAATGTCAACTGTTTCTATCGGGCAAAATTGGACGAAAAATGTAGAAAATTTGTGGAAAAAGGGGTAAGGGCTGGATTTTTCTGTAAATTTCCTGCCGCTTGGCAGACATGATTTTCCAGTTACCGCATAGAAATGGGACAAGAGGGGGAATGGAGCTTGACAATGTCGTGGATTTGGACGGGAATGGTGGCCATTTCGATTCTGTGTGCGCTGGCTTCGGGCCGGGGACCGGAGGTGGCCGCGGCAGCAGTGGAGGGCACCTCGGCCGCGGTTGAGCTGGCCCTGTCCATTGCCGGGATGCTGTGCCTGTGGACCGGAGTGATGGAGGTCATGCGGCAGTCCGGGCTGGCCGACAAGCTGTCCCGAATGCTGGCCCCCATTCTGCGCCGGTTGTTTTCTCAGGCGGCCAGGGATCGGGAGACCATGAACGCGATTTCGGCCAACGTGTCCGCCAATCTGCTGGGTTTGGGCAGTGCCGCCACGCCCCTGGGTTTGGAGGCCGCCCGCCGTCTGGCGGGGGAGCGCCCCGGGACCGCCTCTGACAGCCTGTGTATGCTGGTGGTGTGCAACACTGCCTCCATCCAGCTCATTCCCACCACAGTGGCCACGGTGCGCGCTGCTCAGGGCTGCGCCGCCCCCTTTGACATCCTGCCTGCTGTGTGGCTGGCCTCCGCCCTGTCAGTGGGGGTGGGGATCCTGGCCTGCAAAATTTTCGCCCGGCTTTGGAGGGATTGAGCAATGGATCTGTTTTTTACCATGCTGGTTCCGCTGATCATCGGCGGTGTGGCTATATATGCCGCGGGACGGCGGGTGGATGTATATGCCGCCCTGGTAAAGGGGGCGGGGTCCGGGCTGGACACCCTGCTGCGCATTGTCCCCTCCCTGGTTGGCCTGATGACAGCGGTATCTATGCTGCGGGCCTCCGGGGCTCTGGAGCTGCTGGCCCAGGTGCTGGCCCCCGTGATGGGCCGGCTGGGCCTCTCCCCGGAGCTGCTGCCCCTGATGCTGGTGCGTCCGGTGAGCGGCTCTGCCGCCCTGGGGGTTGGGGCGGAGCTGATCGCCGCCTATGGTCCGGACTCGGAACTGGGGCGGACGGCGGCGGTGATGCTGGGCTCAACAGAGACCACCTTTTATACCATCGCCGTCTACTTTGGAGCCGTGGGCATTACCAGAACCCGGTACGCCGTTCCCGCCGCTCTGTGCGCCGATCTCACCGGTTTTCTGGCCTCGGCCTGGGCGGTGCGGGTGTGCTTCGGCTGAAGAAGAGCTGATAAAATGACAGCAATCCCGGGTGGGGATTGCTGTCATTTTTACACTCTGCCCTATACCGGGCTGCGCAGAGGGGCGATCTTTTTCTGATACACCCGATAGAGGAACAGAGAAGTCAAAATCATGGAAAAGATCTCGGCAAAGGGGAAAGCCCACCACACCGCATCCAGACCCAGCCGGGCCAGGAGAAAGGCCGCGGGAAGGAGACAGACCAGTTGCCGGACAACCGATATCACCAGGGACAGGACCCCGTGGCCCAGGGCCTGGAACACAGAGGAGGACACAATGCCGAAGCCGGCGGCGATGAAGCAGTAGGAGATGGTGCGCAGGGCGGGCACGCCGATCTCCAGCAGTGCGCCTTGGTTTTCCACCTCGGTCTCCGCTTCAAAGAGGCTGAGAAATACATCCGGGAACAGCTGGAAGAGGAGACAGCCGACCGCCATGATCCCCATGGCGTAGGCCACGCTCAGCCTGATGGTTTTGATGATGCGCATCGGCTTTCTCGCCCCGTAGTTATAGGCGACAATGGGCACCATACCGTTAGTCAGCCCGAAGACGGGCATGAAGATCAGGGACTGGAGCTTGAAATACACGCCGAACACCGCTGTAGCTGTGGAGGTGAAGGCGATCAGAATCTGATTCATGCCGAAGACCATCACCGAGCCGATGGACTGCATGACAATGGAGGGCAGCCCCACGCTGTAAATTCCGCCGATGATGTTTTTATCGGGGCGCAGATGCCTGAGGGAGAGCTGCAGCTCCGGGTTGTGGGCCAAGTTAAAGTAGACCCCCACCAGGCCGCCCAGAATCTGCCCGGTGACGGTGGCAATGGCGGCCCCCGCCACCTCCAGCCTGGGGAAGCCGAACAGTCCGAAAATCAGGATGGGGTCCAGAATCAGGTTGACAATGGAGCCGATGCCCTGGGTAATCATCGCATACACCGTCCGGCCTGTGGCCTGGACCAGCCGCTCGCTGGCCACGGCCATAAACAGGCCCACGCTGACGCCGGCAACAATGGTCAGGTAGTCGGTGCCGTAGTTCACGATGCCGGGGATGTCGGTCTGGACGGTGTAGAACAGCCGGGAGCAGGTCAGCCCCAGGATGGTAAAGACCAGGCAGCTCAGCCCCTCCAGCAGCACACCGTTCATGGCGGTGTGGTTGGCCCGCTCCTGGTCCTTCTGCCCCAGGGTGCGGGAGAGAAGCGCGTTGATGCCCACCCCGGTGCCCACAGATACAGAGATCATCAGATTTTGCACCGGGAAGGCCAGGGAGACCGCGTTCAGCGCATCTTCGCTGAGCTGGGATACAAAATAGCTGTCCACCACGTTGTACAGTGCCTGGACCAGCATGGACAAAATCATGGGCACCGCCATATTCAGCAGCAGCTTGTTTTCGGGCATGATGCCCATTTTGTTTTCTTGTTCGGACCGCGCCATCAGAAATTCCTCCTTCCAAACCCATATCCGCCGGATTTTTTCTAAATACGTAAATCCCCGATATTTCTTCCTTTTTCATACAGGGGACCATTATAGAGGAATCAAATTTTTATGTCAAGGGCACTTTTCACAGTTTTTTAAGCTTCTGCGGAGGGATCGGCTCTGTGCGGCGCTTGTTTCCTGCCGGCGTTTATGATACAATGACGTATAAAGGCGGGATGTATCGGATGACCGGCTGCGGCGGCTGTGGTTTTGACAAATTTCTGGAAAAGGAGCCGCCGAAGCATACCTACCATTTAAGTCATTTCAAGGAGAGGAAGATAATCCATGAGCTACGCCGACCGGGTTTTTATTCAGAATTGCAGGGATATTTTGTCCAAGGGAGTCTGGGACACGGACTGCCAGGTCCGCCCCCGCTGGGAGGACGGTTCCCCGGCCCACACCGTCAAGCTGTTTGGTGTGGTCAACCGCTACGACCTGCGGAGGGAGTTCCCCATCCTGACGGTGCGCAGGCAGTTTATCAGGTCGGCTGTGGACGAGCTGCTGTGGATCTGGCAGAAGAAGTCCAACAATATCCGGGATTTGAACAGCCATGTCTGGGACGCCTGGGCGGACGGGACCGGCTCGATCGGCAAGGCCTACGGCTATCAGCTGGGGGTGAAGCACCACTACCCCCAGGGGGATATGGACCAGGTGGACAAGGTGCTGTGGGACCTGAAGCACGACCCCGCCTCCCGGCGGATCCTGGCCATCATGTATAACCACCACGATTTGAGCGAGATGGCGCTCTACCCCTGCGCCTACTCCATGACATTCAACGTGTCCGGCGGCACGCTGAACGCCATTTTAAACCAGCGTTCCCAGGACATGCTCACCGCCAACGGCTGGAATGTGATGCAGTATGCCGTCCTCCTCCACATGATTGCCCAGGTCACCGGCTTTGAGGCGGGAGAGCTGGTCCATGTCATTGCCGACTGCCACATCTACGACCGCCATGTCCCCGTGGTGGAGGAGCTGATTGGCCGCGTCCCCTACGACGCTCCCCAATTCACCCTGGACAGGAATGTTAAGGATTTCTATGACTTTACGCCCGACAGCGTGCGCCTGGAGGGCTATCAGGCCCACCCCCTGGAGGGCAGGATCCCAGTTGCGGTGTAGACCGGGCAGGAGCAGAAAGAGAGATTTTATATGAAGACAATCGTTGCGGCAGACCAGAACTGGGCTATTGGCAGGGGAGGGGACCAGCTGGTCTATATCCCGGAGGATTTGAAGCGGTTCAAGGCGCTGACCACGGGCCATCCGGTCATTTTGGGGCGAAAGACCCTGGCCACCTTCCCCGGCGGACGGCCGCTGAAGGGGCGGCGCAATCTGATTTTGTCCCGAACCCCCGACTTTGCGCCGGAGGGGGCGGAGGTGTTCCGGGACTTGGATGCTCTGCTGGCAGCCGCGCCCGAGGACGCCTTTGTCATCGGCGGCGCCTCTGTGTATGAGGCCCTGCTGGACCGGTGTGACACCGCCTACGTCACGAGGATTGAAAAGGCTTTCTCCGGAGCGGACTGCTTCTTTCCGGACCTGGACGCCCGTCCGGAGTGGCAGGCGGAGGAGAAGGGGCCGGTACTGGAGGACGGCGGGGTCAGGTTCTGCTATGTGACCTACCGCAGAATAAAATAAGAGCCTGCATTCAAAAACCGTAAACCGCCGGTGTTCCGGCGCCTGCGGTATGAATACAGGCTCTGAAGAGGGCTGCTCTTATTCCAAAACACTCACCTGAATTTCCAGCACCCGGCGGTGCTCCACTCTGGTGACGATGACGTCCAGGCCTTCCGCCTGGAAGTGGTCGCCCGGCTCCGGGACCCGGCCCACCTGCTCCAGCACCCAGCCGGAGACTGTGGCGGAGTCGCAGACGCCCTTCACCTGAAACAGATCGTACATGTCGTCCAGGCTGGCGGAGCATTCGATGAGAAAGCTGCCGTCGGGCTGCTTCCGGAAGATTTCAATGACCTCGTCGTGCTCATCCCAGATCTCGCCCACCAGCTCCTCCAAAATGTCCTCCAGTGTGCAGATGCCCTGGGTGCCGCCGTACTCGTCCACCACCACGGCCATATGGGCCTTGTTTTTCTGGAGGATGCGCAGCAGCTCAGACACCTTGGTATTGCCTGTGGTGTAGAACACCGGGGACTTGAGGTTAGACACCATGGTCTCCCCCTGATAGCGGGCGGCGTAAAAATCCTTCTCGTGGATAACGCCCACAATGTTGTCAATGGACTCGTGGTAGATCGGAATACGGGAGTAGCCCGTCTGGGCAAAGAGGGAGGCGATTTCCTCCATCGTGCTCTCCTCATCCGCGGCGGTCAGATCTACCCGGGGGGTGAGAATTTCAGACACCTCCAGGTCGTTGAATTCGATGGCATTGCGGATCAGATCGCTCTCGTGCTCGTCCAGGCCGCCCTCGGTCTGGGCCTGGTCCACCATGCCCACCAGTTCCTCCTCTGTGATGCCGTCCTCCCCCTTGGAGCGGAATACCTTGCTCATCAGTCTCTTCCACTGGCTGAACAGGAAGTTCAGCGGGGTAAACAGAACCATAAACAGACGGAGCAGGGGCTGGGCGAACATGGCGAAGTCCTCCGGGCACTCCTTGGACAGGCTCTTGGGCGTGATTTCGCCGAAAACCAGGATGATGACGGTGAGGGCCACCGTGGCCACCGTGGGGCCGTACTGGTGGAACCACCTGGTGCACAGTACCGTGGACACTGTGGTGGCGGTGATGTTGACAATGTTGTTGCCGATGAGGATGGTGGACAGCAGCTTGTCATACTCCTCCGCCAGCTCCAGGGTTTTGGCGGCGCGGCGGCTGCCGTTGTCCGCCCGGGTTTTCAGGCGGATGCGGTTGAGGGAGGTGTAGGCGGTCTCTGTGGCCGAGAAGTAGGCCGACATGACCACCAGGATCAGCAGAGTGACAAGCATGGCGATACTGGCACTGTCTAATTCCATAGAGAAAGAATCGACTCCTTTTTTCATGTAGATGGCTGCTTTGCGGGGGAGGCCCGCCCCCGGACTTAAAAGAACCAGGTTTATTTCACCGCGTATTGGGAAAAACTCTCAATACACTATTTAAGCAAGGAGTATACCATACCTGTCTGCGGAATGCAAACCTATTTTATCCACTGCCTGAAACCTTCACAATTTTTTAACGAAAATGGGGAAAAGGGGCTTGACGAAAGCAGACAGGCGTGGTATAGTGGCATTTACCTGTGAAAAGGGGCTTTTTTTCTGCTGTCCGGATACGGTGTCCTGGCGGCGGACCCCTCTGCCCGCGCTGCGGGACACAGGGAGGCAGCAGCCGACCATCCACCGTGACCTCTGGGCGCCCTTGCGCGCTCTTTGGACGCTGGAGGCGGCAGACGACAGGCCGTGTCCGGCGTTTTCTTTTGGAAAAAGCCCACGGGTCTGCCGAAATAAAAAAGGAGGTGCCGAACAAATGGCAGCAAAAGCCGGCGCGCGCATTAAGATCACCCTGCGGTGCTCTGAGTGCAAGCAGAGAAACTACAACACATTCAAGAACAAGAAGAATACCCCCGACCGTCTGGAGTTGAACAAATATTGCCCCTTCTGCAGGAAGCACACCGTTCACAATGAGACGAAGTGATAGGCTGAAGGCCGAAATGAAAGAAGGGTATCCGAATGGCTGAGAACGAAAAGGCCGTGCAGGCCAAAAAGGAAAAGAAAACCGACAAGACCGCCAAGCCCGGCTTCTTCGCCCGGGTAGGCAAGTGGCTTCGGGACATGAAGAGCGAGCTGAAAAAGGTTCAGTGGCCCACCCGCAAGCAGACCATCAACAACACCCTGATTGTTATCGCCTGCGTGATTGTGGTCGGCGTTTGTATCGGCCTGTTTGACCTGGTGGCTCAGCAGGCGATTGGTCTGCTCCTCGGCGGGTGATGCAGATGGCTGACAATGCAAACTGGTATGTGGTTCACACCTACTCCGGCTATGAGAACACGGTGAAGGCCACCATCGAGAAGTATGTCGAAAACCGCAACATGCACGAGCTGATCCACGAGATCAGCATCCCCCTGGAGACAGTCACCGAGATTACGGACAGCGGCCCCAAGGAAGTGGAGCGCAAGGTTTTTCCCGGGTATGTCCTGGTCAAAATGGTGATGAATGACGAGACCTGGCACATTGTGCGCAACATCCGGGGCGTCACCGGCTTTTTGGGCGAAGGCAATAAGGCCATCCCCCTGAGCGAGGCCGACGTGGCCGCCCTTGGCGTGGAAAAACGGGAGGTCGTGGTCAGCTACCAGCTGGGCGACACCGTGCGCATTACTGACGGCGCTCTGGAGTCCTTCCTGGGTACTGTGGACGAAATTGACCTGGACAACGGCAAGGTCCGTGTGGTGGTGTCCATGTTTGGACGGGAAACCCCCGTGGAGCTGGAGCTGGACCAGGTGGAACCGGCGAACGCCTGAGCGTCCGAGCCGTCGTGAGCAGCGCGGATGGACTGGAGCGAGGGATACAAACTAAAGAAGGGCCGCAGGCCCGGATGTTTGTGTCCTGAGCCGGAGGGAAACCGCGCGTTGCGAACACACCCGCCCGCAGGCGGGCGTTTCGGAGGCCAACCGCCCCAAGGGGGCGGCTCTTAGGCCGGAGATGACGAGGCGTGATAACATCGAATAGAAAACCCGCGGCCCCGGCCGCATAGTGGGAGGGACCTCGAACGTCCCGCCAAACTACCACATTTTCAAATGGAGGTGCTCTTTCGTGGCACAGAAAGTAACTGGATATGTAA
>JAAVYL010000026.1 GCA_022791075.1 Lawsonibacter sp.
AGTCCGGGGTTTGGTCGTGTCCCAGCTCGTGGATGAGCTGGCGGTTCACCAGGATCACCTTTTTGATGGTCTCAACCATGTGGACCGGGATGCGGATGGTCCGGGCATGGTGTGCGATGGCCCTGGTGATGGCCTGGCGGATCCACCAAGTGGCATAGGTGGAAAACTTATAGCCCTTGGTATAGTCGAACTTCTCCACCGCCTTGATAAGCCCCAGATTGCCCTCCTGAATCAGGTCCAGGAACTGCATCCCCCGGCCCACATACCGCTTGGCGATGGACACCACCAGGCGCAGGTTGGCCTCGGCCAGCCGCTGGCGGGCCCGCTCCCCCTTCTTGATGGTCTTTTTCAGCTCGGCCCGCAGCTCCTGGGGTATCTCCTCTCCGGACTGCTCCAGCTCATCCAGCTGCTCCTGTGCGGCGCTGCCGGCGGTCATGGACTGGGCCAGCTCCACCTCCTCCTCAGAGGTGAGCAGGTTTACCTTGCCGATCTCCTTCAAATACATGCGCACCGGGTCATCGGTGCCGAAGGTGTCAATCAGGGTGTTGGGATCGACAATCTCCTCTTCGCTGATCTCCTCCATCTCCTCCGCCGGAGGCTCCACGTTGTCGGCCAGCTCGGGAATGTAGTCCTCTCCCACGGTCTCAATTCCCAAATTTTCCAGGGTATCATATATTTTATCCATCTGCTCCGCGCCCAGGTCTATGTCCTCCAGCACGTCCAGCAGCTCTGAGGAGGAGAGTCTGCCCTTCTTTTTTCCCTGCTCAATCAGCTCGCCCAGCTTCTCAGCCCCGGCTACTCCCTCCACCACCTTCATGATTTCAGCCTTGCCGGCCTCCATCCGGGCCTGAAATTCGGGCCGCTTCTCCAGGGTCATCTCAACGACGGTCTCTTTTTTCTTTGTGCTCATTTCTTCTCCTCCATATAGGCTTTCTTCTGTTGATATTTTTTTTGTACAGCCAACAGCAGGTCATCCCCCTGAATCTCTCCGCTCCGCAGAAGCGCCTCGCCGCGAATCACGGATATGTAATCATGGATCGCCCGGCCGCCGTTGGCCACTGTCTGAGGCTGCTGGGCCACCTGAGCCAGGTGGTCCATCTCCTCGGCGGAAAACTCCTCCGCCAGGGCGGCCAGCTGGGTAGAGAGTCCCTCCCTTGCCCTCCGGCTCAGCCGGTCGAAGGCCCGGCCCAGCAGCGGAGAGGAAAATTCCTCCCCGGTTATCCCCTCCATCCTGCCTGCCAGTCCCGGGTCCAGCATCAGCAGGCGGAGCAGCCCCTCCTCCGCCAGGGCAGAGCGGATATTTTCATACCGCAGCTCTCTGGCTCTGGGCTGCAGCTGACTGGCCGGCGCCAGGTCCCGCCGCTGCTGCTGCCGTTTTGCCTTCCGCACGCGGGCCTTCAAGGCCCGGTCCACCTCCAGCCTCATGGCCTCCGGAGTCACCCCCGCCGTCTGAGCGGCGTGTCCACCATATATCTCCCGCTCCACTGCGCTGGGAAGGGAGGACACCAGCTGGGCCGCCTCCTGAAGGAAGGCGATGCGCTGGCCGTCGTCGGCCAGGCTGTATTTCTTCTGAATCTGAGCCAGACGGTAATCCACCTGGTTTTCACTCTGCTCCAGCAGCCTGGCAAAGGCCTCCCGGCCATAGGCCTTGATAAATTCGTCCGGGTCTTTGGCCCCCTGCATCCGCAAAACCTTTACCTTTAACCCCGCCTTTTCCAGCAAAGGGATGGCCCGCTGCGCGGCGGCCACGCCGGCCCCGTCTCCGTCATAGGCAATGACAGCCTCCTTAAAGTACCGGGCCAGCAACTGTCCGTGCTCCTCCGTCAGCGCGGTACCCAGAGAGGCCACTGCACTGGTGAAGCCCGCCTGGTGGAGGGAGATGGTATCCATATATCCCTCTGTGAGAATAACTTGTCCCCCTTTGGAATTTTTCGCCGTATTCAGCGCAAAGACATTACGGCTCTTGTTATACACCGGAGTGTCCGGAGAGTTGAGGTATTTGGGCGTGGAGTCGTCCATCACACGGCCGCCGAACCCGATCACATTCCCCCGGACGTCAATGATGGGAAACATCACCCGATTCCGAAAGCGGTCATAGATACGCCCGTCCTTGTTGTTGACGGCCAGTCCGGCATCCAGCAGATCCCGTTTGTCATATCCCTGTCCTGTCAGCTCCCGGATCAGTGCGTCCCACTGGCTGGGGGCAAACCCCAGGCCAAAGCTGGTCAGGGTAGTCTGAGACAGACCCCGCCGCCTGAGGTAGGCCAGCCCCTCCGCCCCCTCGGAGCCATAGAGCCAGCGGTGAAAGGCCCGGGCAGCCTGCCGGTTCATCTCCAGTATTTTTTCCCGGCGCTCCCGGGCACCCGGAGAGGCACCGAAGCTGGGTACCTCCATCCCCGCCCGCCGGGCCAGCACCGCCACAGCATCCTGAAAGGGCAGGTTTTCCAGCTCCATCACATAGTTGATGGCGCCGCCCCCCTTGCCGCAGCCAAAGCACTTGTAGATCTGCCGGTCGGGCACCACATGAAAGGAGGGGGTTTTTTCGCTGTGAAAGGGGCAGCAGCCCCACCAGCTGTTTCCCTTTTTGGTCAGCCGCACTGATTCAGACACAAGATCCACAATATCGGTCCGCGCAATCAGCTCGTCCAAAAATCGTTCGGGCAGCGGCAAAGATTTTCCCCCCTATTTGTATCCGTTTTACGGGTAATTTATCCCAAACCATTCATTTCCTCCCCGAGGGAGCGGGGACAGAGCGGGTTCTACAGCACCGTCCACCCTTTTGGAATGAACAGCTCCTTAAAACGCTCCACAGCAAAGGGGTCCGTCATGCCGGCGATGTAGTCGCACACCGCCCGGTCAACTCCCTCCTCCTGCCGGATGCTTTGGAAATCGTCGGGCAACTCATCCGGGTCCTTCTGATAGTATTCAAAAAGCCGGCGGAGCATGTCCTGAGCTTTGCCCTCCTCCCCCTTGGCCATAGGGTTGGTATACACGCTGGCAAACATAAAGTCCTTCAAAGCCAGCATGGCCTCCTCAACCTGGGGCGACTGCCGGATCATCTCCTGCCCCTGGCTGGCCTGGATGGCATCACTGACCAAGGTATTGATACGCCTGCTGTGGGTAAAGCCCAGTACGTTGGAAACCTCTAACGGGATGTCCATGGGGTAGATAACGCCCCCCCGCAGGGCGTCCTCAATATCATGGTTTATGTAGGCAATGTGGTCAGCCAGCCGGACCAGCTGCCCCTCCAGAGTGGCTGCCGGCGTTCCCTTGGTGTGGCAGACAATCCCGTTGCGCACCTCCCAGGTGAGATTGAGGCCCTCGCCCCCCTTCTCCAGCCGCTCCACCACCCGGACAGACTGTCTGTAGTGGGCAAAGCCGCCGGGCATCACCTCGTCGAGAAGACGCTCCCCGGCGTGTCCAAACGGGGTATGGCCCAAGTCATGGCCCAGGGCAATGGCCTCCGTCAGATCCTCGTTTAAAAACAGAGCCCGGGCCATGGTACGGGCAATGCGGCTGACCTCCAGGGTGTGGGTCATCCGGGTGCGGTAGTGGTCCCCCTCAGGCTGGAGAAACACCTGGGTCTTATGCTTTAAACGGCGGAAGGCCTTGGAATAGACAATCCGGTCGGTATCCCGCTGAAAGGGAGTGCGGACGTCACACTCCTCCTCCGGCCGAGCTCTACCCCGGCTCTGAGACGATTTGCAGGCCAAGGCGGAAAGCATGGTCTCCTCCCGCTCCTGCATCTGTTCCCGCAGCGTCATGGACATCCCTCCCTCTCCCGATTTTTGCTACGATTACTTATACGAAATATCTCCTGGGATTCCTCTTTATTTTTGAAAATATTCAGAAAACGGCTTCCCCCCTTCAGTTTAAGAAAATTTTAATATACCCTTAATAAAATACGAGCCTTACAGTGTTTATAATGTAAAATATTCCATTCTATACAGGGGGTACGGACAATGTATTTTCCGGAGGATATGAACTTTCAATACTTCTTTTTCAATACCTATCCCGGATACTTTTTACAGGTCCTTCCCATCGCTCTGGCAGCAGGCGGGCTCTATTGGAGTCATAAGCGCAAGGCCGGCGTGTCCCCAGCTCCCTTTACCAGGGAACCGGTCTGCTCCGCACTGCTCGTCTGTTACATAACCGGGCTGATATCCCTTACCATTTTTATTCACATTATCAGTGATATCTGGTACGTCCTCTTATACCATAGGGCCAGCGGCTATCACCACAGATGGCTTGTCCTTGAATATTACATGATCCCCGATTTTTTCCGCCATTTTGGATCGGAAAGCTTGGGGAATATTCTCATGTATCTTCCCTTCGGTATTCTTTACCCGCTGTCCCAGAGGGATATGACCTGGCATCGCACCCTGTGGGTCGGTTTTTCTCTATCCCTGGTAATTGAGCTTATCCAGCCTGTGTTTGGCCGCAGCTTTGACATCAATGATATTATCCTGAATACCCTCGGCGTTTTGAGCTCTGCCACAGTCTTTTTTCTTCTGCGTGCTCTGGTCTGCAAAAGATAACGCGGCGCCCCTGCTACAGCGGGGGCGCCGCGTCTGCAGAAACAGATGCTACCTTTTCTTCCCGGCAGCCGCCAGAATGTAGACCACGCATGCCACAGCCAGCAGACAGGGATAGTACAGGCAGGGTATAATCTGAAAAGCGGAGATGGTAAGCCCTGCCTCAGCACAGGTGGTAATGGCCACCAGCATCTGGGCACCATACGGGATAACACCCTGGAACACACAGGAAAAGGTGTCCAACAGAGAGGCGGACTCCTTGGGCGAGATGTGATACTCCTCGCTGATTTCCTTGGCGATGGGGCCGGCCATAACGATTGCCACTGTATTGTTGGCTGTAGCGATATCCATAGCCCCCACCAGCAGACCTACGCCCAGCCGTCCGCCCACGCGGCCCTTGAACACCCGGCGGATAAAGGCCAGCAACGCCTCAAAGCCTCCATACTCCCGAATCAGAGCGCACATGGAGGACACCAGAATTGTAACCATGATCGTTTCAAACATGCCGGAGGCGCCGGAGCCCATGTTTTTCAGAAGGTCCTGAAAGCCCACTGTACCTGTGGGCAGTACAATGGCCGCGCCGGCCACAATCCCCACAATGAGCACCGCAAACACATTCAGGCCGGCGATCCCGCCAATAAGCACCAGCACATAGGGGATCAGCAGCAGCAGGTTGTAGTCGGGAATATCAATGTGTCCTACTCCAGTCTGGACAGACCGGACCAGGATCACCACCAGCGTGGCAATGGCAGCGGGCAGCGCGATTTTAAAGTTGGCCCGAAACTTGTCCCGCATCTCACAGCCCTGGGTGTTGCAGGCTGCGATGGTGGTGTCCGAAATAAAGGACAGGTTGTCCCCAAACATGGCCCCGCCCATGACAGAACCCACGCACAAAGGAAGGGAAAAGCCTGACACGTTGGACACCGCCGCAGCGATTGGCGTGATCAATGTAATGGTTCCCACTGAAGTGCCCATAGCTGTGGATACAAAGCAGGAAGCCAAAAATAACACTGCGGCAGATGCCCAGGCAGGGGTGACAGACAGCAGAAAATAAGCCACTGCCTCCGCACTGCTGCGCCCAGTGACCCCTACAAATACGCCGGCCACCAAGAAAATCAGAATCATGGTCATGATGTTCTTGTCACCTACACCATGCGCCATTATTGATAATTTGTCATCAAATTTTATTCCCCGATTCTGTAGACAAGCCACCAAAAGGGCTACCATAAACACCACCACAATAGGAATATTATAAAACGCCATCTTTATGTTTAAATGGTATTCAAAAAATAATCCCATACCTAAATACAGTATCAGAAATACCAGAATAGGCAGCAGCGCCGCCGCATTCTTTTTTGGTCTTCTTTCGTTCATCTCCAAAATAAACTCCTTTTCTCTTCCTGGATTTTTTCATTTTAGTGGAAATCCTTCTCAATGTCAATGCGTTTTGCACAAATATTGGGGATATTGCGGAACTTTAGAAGTTCCTAAAAAATACTCTTTACATTTTACAAAAATCTGTTATAATGAAGAAGCTGTCCAACATGCAGCAGATCATAAGGGCCTGTAGCTCAGCTGGGAGAGCGCACGGTTCGCATCCATAGTGAGACACATCCGACCCGATTTTCTGTTCCCCGTTTTCCTGTCCGATTTGTTGGACTTCCCCCTGAAAATTGAATATTTGAGAAATCCAAAATTCACAACTTTTTTCGCACGAAAAGTGCCGATTTGGGCTCGTAGCTCAGCTGGGAGAGCGCTGC
>JAAVYL010000027.1 GCA_022791075.1 Lawsonibacter sp.
AGGAGATGGCCATTGAGCTGTTCCGGCCCTTCGTCATGAAGAAGCTGGTGGACGACGGCCTGGCCAACAATATCAAGGCCGCCAAGAAGATGGTGGAAAAGGGCGAGGCCGCCGTGTGGGACGCCCTGGAGTTCGTCATCAAGGACCACCCCGTCATGCTCAACCGTGCCCCCACCCTGCACCGCCTGGGTATCCAGGCCTTTGAGCCTGTCCTGGTGGAGGGCCGGGCTATCAAGCTCCACCCCCTGGTGTGCACCGCTTTCAATGCCGACTTCGACGGCGACCAGATGGCTGTTCACGTTCCCTTGTCCGCGGAGGCCCAGACCGAGGCCCGGGTGCTGATGCTGTCGGCCAACAACCTGCTCCGTCCTCAGGACGGAGGTCCGGTCACCATCCCCTCTCAGGACATGATTTTGGGCGCCTACTACCTGACCTACAGCCGGGATGAGGGGGATGTGAACCACGCCTTTGCCGACAAGGACGAGGCTATGCTGGCCTATGATTCTGGAGTGGTCACCCTTCACACGCCGATTCAGGTTCGGATGTTCCGTGAGGTAGACGGAGAGATGCGTCACAAGCTGGTCACTACCACTGTGGGCCGTATGATCTACAATGAGGCTATCCCACAGGACCTGGGCTTTGTGGACCGCTCTGATCCTGAAACCATGTTTGACCTGGAGGTCAACGAGGTTGTGGGCAAGAAGATGCTGGGCAAGATTATTGACAAATGTATCAGCAGACACGGCTTTACTACCTCCGCCGGTATGCTGGACGCCATCAAGGATCTGGGCTACCACTACTCTACCGTGGGCTCCCTTACCGTTGCCATTGCGGATATGACCGTCCCCTCCAAAAAGTACGAGCTGATCGGCGAGACGGAGAAGGAGATTGTCCGTATTGACAGGCAGTATCGCCGGGGTCTCATTACCAATGATGAGAGATACCGCCTCACCGTCTCCGCCTGGGAAAAGACCACCAAGGACGTCACGGATGCCCTTCAGGAGTCTATGGATCAGTACAACCCCATCTTTATGATGGCTGACTCGGGCGCCCGTGGCTCCATGGCGCAGATTCGTCAGCTGGCCGGTATGCGCGGCCTGATGGCCGACACCGCCGGCCGTACCATCGAGATTCCCATTAAGGCCAACTTCCGTGAGGGCCTGTCTGTTCTGGAGTACTTTATCTCCTCCAGAGGCGCCCGGAAGGGCATGGCCGATACCGCTCTGCGTACCGCCGACTCGGGCTATCTGACCCGCCGTCTGGTGGATGTGTCCCAGCAGGTCATTATCCGGGAGGAGGACTGCGGCACCGGCGAAGGAATTATCGTCAGTGAGATTGAGGAGCATGGTCAGGTCATTGAGACCTTTGCCGAGCGCATCCATGGCCGCTATCCTGTTGAGGATATTACAGATCCCCAGACCGGCGAGGTGCTTTTTGACAAAGACACTATGCTGCGCAAGGACGACGCCAAATTCCTGGAGGACCACGGCCTGCATCAGGTCAAGATCCGCTCTGTCCTGACCTGCCGGGCGAGGAGCGGTGTGTGTGCCAAATGCTACGGCGTTAACCTGGCGATTGGCGAACCTGTGGGCGCCGGCGAGGCGGTTGGCATCATCGCCGCCCAGTCCATCGGTGAGCCGGGCACCCAGCTGACCATGCGTACCTTCCACACCGGCGGCGTGGCCGGCGGCGACATCACCCAGGGTCTTCCCCGTGTCGAGGAGCTGTTTGAGGCCAGAAAGCCCAAGAAGATGGCCCAGCTGGCTGAGATCTCCGGCCGTGTTTCCATTGAAGAGACCAAGCGCAATGTGATGTGCAACGTCACCATCACTGCTGACGACGGTGAGGTGGTCACCTACGCGCTGCCCTATTCCTCCGGTATCAAGGTCAAGGAGGGAGATATGGTGAAGAAGGGCGTGGAGCTCACCGAGGGCGTTTTGTCACCCCACGAGGTGCTGCGTATCCGGGGCCTTTCCGACTGCCACAATTATCTCATCTGCGAGGTCCAAAAGCCATACCGCCAGCAGGGCGTGGATATCAACGATAAGCACATTGAGGTCATTGTCAGCCAGATGATGCGCAAGGTTCGGGTGGAGGAGGCCGGCAGCTCTGACCTGCTGTCCGGCGCCACAGTGGACATTGTAGACTTCCTGGATGCGGAGGAGGCCGTCAAGGCCCGCATTGCCGCCGGAGAGAAGAACGAGATGGGCGAGGAGCTGGTGGTCCCCACCTGCACCCGTCTGCTCATGGGTATCACCAAGGCGTCTCTGGCCACAGAGTCCTTCCTGTCCGCCGCCTCCTTCCAGGAGACCACCAAGGTGCTCACCGAGGCCGCCATCAAGGGCAAGGTGGACCACCTCCAGGGCCTGAAGGAGAACGTCATCATCGGCAAGCTGATTCCCGCCGGCTCTGGTCTGGCTCAGTACCGCAAGGAGGACGTCATTGACGACGAGGGGAACCTGGTTGCCCAGGCCCGCCGCCGCCCCGAACGGGAGGTCAATATGGACTTCAGCATGGACGAGGACGACGGCGAGAATGAGGAGGGAGAGGACCTTTTCGCTGACGCCGAGTTTGGTGCGCTGGAGCTGGAACCCACCTCTGAACGCCACACACAGGAGGCAGAGGTTTAAAGCCTTCAATACTGACAAGGGACTGCCTGAACCGGGCAGTCCCTTTTTGCACATTGCTCCATTTACAGGTGGCAGAGGGAAGAAAAATTTTCTTGGAGAATTTTGCGGAAGGGAATTGACAAGTGGTAACAAATGTGTTACAATTCGGTTACAGTTTAAAAATCACAGTTTAAGGAGATTCATCATGGCGAATGAGAACATGCCTCTTTCCTACAAGGGTCACCCCCTGCGCCGGAAGGATAACCTGATCTATTATGGAACCATGGCAGAGAAGTACATTATAATGCTTCAGGTGCTGTCCACGAAAAATCGGGGCGATTTGCCTGTGGCAGACAGGGTTTCCGTTCAGCTTCAGCTCACCGACCCTAATCTGAAAAGCAGAGACCGTGTGGTCAAGAAGAGTGAAAAAGACAGCCTCTACGCCGCTATGGATGTGGCCGCCGTCTGGCTGGACCGGGCCCTGACCGGTAAATAAGTTACAAAGGTTACAAACTGCAGATAATTCGTCTATTTGAGATACAAATAAGGAGGACGCCAATATGAACTTCAAACGTACCGCCGCCCGTCTGACCGCCGCTGTATTGCTGGTCAGCTCGCTTATAACTCCCGCCTTTGCCCTGACTGGAACCGTTACCACGGATAACAGTGTTCTGCGTTTGCGTTCCGAGCCCAGTACAGACGGCTCTATTTTAAAGAAGCTGGCCAACGGAACTAAGGTGGAGGTGCTGGATGCGCTGACGGAGGGGTGGTACGAGGTGTCCTGTGAGGGGACCACCGGTTATGTCTCCGACGAGTATGTGACTCTGGACTGGGGGGAGTCGGATGCCAAGCCCGCCGTTGTGATTGGGGAGAACAAGAGTGCTGACGCAGAACAGCCCGCCTATGTGAAGGTGGTTGAGGGTCCCCTGAATATCCGCAGCGGTGCTGGTACTGAGTTTGACAAAGTAGGCAGTCTGTCCACCGGCAGAGTGGTAGAGGTTCTGGGAGCGGAGAGCGGCTGGTACAAGATTGAGGCCGGCTATATCTGCGGCGACTACGTAGTAGAGACAGACAAGGCCCAGGCCCAGTCAAGCGGTTTGGCTCAGCAGGTGGTGGACTACGCCCTGCAGTTTGTGGGTTATCCCTATGTCTATGGCGGCAGCAGCCCCCGGGGCTTTGACTGCTCTGGCTTCACCAGCTATGTATATAAGCACTTCGGCTACAACATCAACCGGACCGCTTCTGCCCAGCTGAACAACGGCGTTGCGGTGTCCAGAAGTGAGCTGCAGCCCGGCGACCTGGTTATGTTCCGGAAGAACACCAGCAAGCCCGCCTCCCATGTGGGTCTGTACATCGGCAATGGTCAGTTTGTCCACGCCTGCACCTCCCGGGTGGGTGTGATCGTCAGCAGCCTGAGCTCCAACTATTACTCCACCGGCTTCATCGGCGGCCGGCGGATCATCAACTGAATGATGGAAAGGAATCCAGGACCGTCCTTCGGGACGGTCCTTTTCGTTGCGGAGAAGAACGAGGCGCAGCAGAGCGGCGCCGGACAGCGGCAAAATGTTTTCGGCACAACGGCTTTCAGGAATCTTTCATTAAGAGACGCTTAAAGTTCTGTGAAATTTTTTCTCAAGGGTGGCAAACATGGGAGAAATGCGGTATAATACCTTGAAAGCTGTGAAGATGGGCGAGCCGCTCCCGTAAAAGAAAATCTACAATCAGAAAAAGAGGTCGATACTATGTCTGCCAACCGCTATGAAAGCCCCCTGTCCTCCCGTTACGCCAGCGATGAGATGCAGTATATTTTCTCCCCGGACAAGAAATTTTCCACTTGGCGCCGTCTGTGGGTGGCGCTGGCCCGGGCGGAAATGGAGCTGGGACTGCCTGTGACTCAGGAGCAGGTGGAAGAGCTTGAGGCCCACATTACCGATATTGATTACGACAAAGCCGCCCAATGGGAGAAAAAGCTGCGGCATGATGTTATGGCCCATGTCCATACCTACGGGGAGCTGTGCCCCAAGGCCATGCCTGTTATCCATCTGGGGGCTACCAGCTGTTATGTGGGGGACAATACTGATGTGATTCTTATGCGGGAAGGGCTGGAGCTGGTCCGGAGCAAGATTGTTCGGGTGCTGGCCCGGCTGGCAGACTTCTGCGCCGAATATAAGTCCCTGCCGACCCTTGGCTTCACCCATTTCCAGGCCGCTCAGCTGGTTACTGTGGGCAAGCGGGCTACCCTTTGGATGAACGAGCTGCTTATGGACCTGGAGGAGGTTGAGCACCGGATTTCCACCCTGGCCCTGCTGGGCTCCAAGGGCACCACGGGCACACAGGCCTCTTTCCTGGAGCTGTTTGAGGGGGACCATGAGAAGGTAAAGCTTCTGGAGGAAAAGATTGCCAGAGAGATGGGCTTTAACGCTGTGGTTCCGGTGAGCGGGCAGACCTACTCCCGGAAGCTGGACTATCATGTGGTATCTACTCTGTCTGGAGTGGCCCAGTCGGCCAGCAAGTTTGCCACGGACCTGCGGCTGCTGTGCCATTTGAAGGAGGTGGAGGAGCCCTTCGAGGCGAACCAGATCGGCTCCTCGGCCATGCCGTATAAGCGCAACCCCATGCGGTGCGAGCGCATCTGCTCCCTGGCCAGGTATGTCATTGTGGATGCGGGCAACCCCGCTGTTACCACAGCCACCCAGTGGTTTGAGCGCACCCTGGACGATTCGGCCAACAAGAGGCTCAGCGTCCCAGAGGCTTTTCTGGCTGTGGACGCCATTCTGAACATCTGGGCCAATGTGGCCTCCGGCCTGGTGGTTCATCCGAAGGTTATTGAGAAGCATGTTTTGGAGGAGTTGCCCTTTATGGCCAGCGAAAACATTATGATGGACGCGGTCAAGCGGGGCGGAGACCGGCAGGAGCTCCATGAACGTATCCGTGTATTGTCCCAAGAGGCGGGCTATCATGTCAAGGAATTGGGGCAGCCAAATAATCTCATTGATCTGATGGCTGCCGATCCCGCCTTTGGTATGACAAAGGAGGAGCTGTCCTCTCATCTGGACCCCAGCGCCTATATTGGCCGCTGTCCGGAGCAGGTGGAGGAGTTTCTGGCGGAGTGTGTCGCCCCTGTACTGAAAAAATATGCGTCGGCCCTGGAGGGGAAGGAGACGGAACTGAAGGTGTGAGAACCCATTTCATTTTGAAAGAGAGGCAGGGGAGAGAACGATGAAACGAGAGGACCGGCATCCCTATCTGGCCGCGGGACTGACTGCCTTCGCGGTGATTGCGGCGTCTCTGCTGCTGTTTTTTCTGCTGTTCCATTTGGGGGCGGTGACCCGCTTTTTGAACACTGTGGGCGGAATTCTGCGGCCTATTTTCATGGGGGCGGTGATTGCTTTTCTCCTGCTGCCCGTCCACCGTACTATTTTGCGGTTTCTGATGGCCATTACCACAGACGAACGGAAGGTGGACCACCGCAATCTGGCGTTTTTGAATTTTGTGGCGATTGTCTTTAGCCTGCTGCTGGCCCTGTTTCTGTTCTACCTGCTGCTGGCCATGGTGCTGCCCCAGATATACGACAGCGTTGTGGGCCTGATTCAAGCGATTCCAAAATACATGGAGGTGGTCCAAGTCTGGCTCCAGACCTTTTTTGAAGACAATCCGGATATTCAGGCCTCTGTCATGTCCATTTACAACTCCTCCGCCGCCTCCCTGGAGCAGTGGCTGAATTCTGACATTCTGCCAAACCTGGAATCCATTTCCACAACGCTGGAGTGGGTGCGTGAGGAGGTTATGCCAAACCTCACCGGCGTGGTGGCGGGAGTATCCGGAATGCTGGTGGGATTTTTGGTGCTGGTGAAGGACCTGCTGATAGCCCTGATTGTTTCGGCCTATCTTTTGGTGCGGAAGGACATCTTTGCCGCCCAGAGCAAGAAGATTGTCTACAGCATTTTCCCAACAGGCTTCGCAGATCTGATAGTTGCCGAGACTCGGAACGCCTATAAAATTATGAGCGGCTTTATCAACGGCAAGCTGCTGGATTCTTTGATTATTGGTATTATCTGTCTGGTGTGCTGCAACCTTTTGAAATTTCCCTATCCGGCGCTGATTGCCGCCATTGTGGGGGTGACCAATATTATTCCGTTTTTTGGTCCCTTCATCGGCGCTATTCCCTGCGGACTGCTGATCTTCCTGGTCAATCCCCTCCAGGCCATCTATTTTGCTATTTTTATTCTGGCGCTTCAGCAGTTCGACGGCAACATCCTGGGCCCCAAGATTTTGGGTGAGTCCACCGGCCTGGCCTCCTTCTGGGTGCTGTTCTCTATTATCCTGTTCGGCGGTCTGTTCGGGTTCGGCGGCATGGTGCTGGGGGTTCCCGTCTTCGCCATGATTTACAGTGTGGTCAGCCGTCTGGTGAGTCATGGACTGCGCTCCCGGGGGCTGCCTGTGAGCACCGAGGACTATATGGGAAAGACAGGACCGCTGTCCTCATGAGAAACAATACAAACAGCCGGCTTGTCACCCGTGACAAGCCGGCTGTTTTCAGCTGCACGAGCTGTTTTTTTGTCTGGCTGCGGTTCTGCGCACTGTAATTTGGTGAAACAGCGCCCACAGAAGCAGAAAGCAGCCGGCGCCTGCCAGGTCGATGAAAACGTCACGGAGCTGGCCGCTCCGGCCGGATACAAAGGTTTGATGGAACTCATCCAGGCCTGCCAGAACGGCACAGAGGAGGAGCACGGCTCTGGCCCGCCGCCAGGGGCTGCCCCTCCGGACTGCCAGCATCAGCAGCCCCGCCAGGAGAAAGTAAGCGGCCATATGGGCTGATTTGCGCAGGCAGAAGGTGAGCACGCTCAATATTTCGGTACGCTCCGCCTCCTCCAGATGGAAAAAGGCGGGCCAGATACACCGCAGTATTCGATAGGCCAATCGGTCGGACAGTGCGCCGGAGCTGCTTCCTGTCTGTGCGGAAAACAGAAAAATGACGCCGTACCATAATCCGGCAGGCAAATAGGGGCGCCCTGCGCGCCATAATTTGATAAACGGCATATTTGCTTTCCCCCGTTTCATTCTTTCCGCCATTATACCGGTTTTGCCCTGTTTGGGCAAGAGGGAAGGCAGGCCGGTCTGGAGAGGAAATTTTCCCGGACGAATGCGGGAAAAGCCAGCCGGCTTGCGGGTGGGCAGTTCCGTTTTGATAAGCTTTGACCTAAAAACAAGTGGATTTTTTACTGGGACTGTGGTAAAATCAGGACATATATTGTCCTGACGCTGTTGAGGCTGAGAGACCGGGCGTTTGCCTGAGTAAGAATAAGGATGGAGTATACTATGAGAGAAGATCTGAAAATTCGGTTGGAAGAGTTCAAGAAACGTTATTCTGTGGAGGCATCTGTACAGGGGCGCATTTCAAAACCGCCTGTGGAGTTTATTGGCGAAGAGATCCTGGAGCTGACTGTCTCGGCACTGCTGCAGGGTGAAAATATTCTGCTGTGCGGGGGAAAGGCCACAGGGAAAAATATATTGGCGGACAACCTGGCCTGGCTGTTTGCAAGGCCCATCTATAATGTTTCCTTCCATGTAAACACCGACAGCAGCACCCTGATTGGAACGGATACCTTTGTTGGTGGAGAGGTGCGCCTGCGGAACGGGCCGATTTCACAGGCGGCTCAATACGGGGGGTTCTGTATTTTAGACGAGATCAATATGGCAAAGAACGACGCCGTTGCGGTGATGCACTCTGTGCTGGACTATCGCAGGCTGATTGACGTGCCGGGCTATGAGTGCATTCCGATGCACCCTGCGGCCCGTTTTATTGCCACAATGAATTACGGCTATGCAGGTACCCGGGAGCTGAATGAGGCTCTGGTATCGCGCTTTACGGTGATTCGGATGCCGACGCTTCAGGCGCAGCAGCTGCATCGGCTGCTGAAGGCCGACGTCCCTGACGCATCAGAGGAAAATATTGAGTGCTGTATTGGGCTGTTTCTCGACCTGAACGAGAAAGCGGTCAACGGAGAAATTTCCACCCACCCTGTGGACCTGCGCGGCATGATTGCCGCCTTGCGGCTGATGGCGGATGGAATGAGGCCCAAGGATGCAATCACGATCAGCATTACAAACAAGTGCTTTGACGAGTATGAGTATCAGTTGGTTCAGGACGTTGTGATGACAAGATTTGTTTGATGGGAGAACAGCGTGAGTATTGACAGAGAGGAAAGCTTATTCCTGACGGTTTCAGAGAACCACGAAAAAAGAGCCTATCCCGAGTATATTCGCTTCATGAGCAATCCCTATCGGAGGGCCGGCGGAATGATTGCTGTGTATGAGGGCGTGATTCTGGGCGGCGGGGATAAGCTGTTTGGGCTGGGGGAGCTGAATCTGTGGCTCCGACGGCATCGGTACGCCGCATTTCAGATGGAGGTACTGCTTCCCATCGCCCACATGTGCCTGGAGTATGCTGTGCGCATGAGGCTGGCGGATCGGCGCCCCGGTATTCCGGCAATGGCGGAGTGCGCCACCCGCGAGCTGCTGGATGACGACCCCCTGCGGCTGCGCCACTCCTCACGGGGGTGGATGAGCATCTATTGGCTGACGGAGCAGTTTCCCCAGGCGGCGAATCAGGACAGCAGACTGATCCTGAAAAGGTTTACCGGCTTTGAGAACGTTTTGCAGCTGTTCACCCGGCTGATCCAGGGCAGCAGCAGCTGTACAGACGCCAGGGCACTGGTGGAGCAGGCTGTGATTCTGTATAAAGAGGTCTTTACCCGGTATTTTGCGCCTGATCACAGTCACGATGATCTTCCAATGTTTGAGCTCTCGGACGAGGATACCTGGAAGGGGAAGCACCCCGCTCCGGAGCAGGATGCTCCCCTGGAGCAGGACGATCCGGAACAGGAGCTGATATATGAGAAGGCGAGCGGCACAGCAGACGAGATTGTTATGTCTGAGGAGGCGCTGGCTGCGGTTCCTGACTATTTGGCCAAAAACTTTGGCCCCAGCTTTCAAACAGAAAAGGCCCAGGAGGCGATAGAGCGTACCGTCTGTGTCGGAATACACGAAATGCGGAAGCTGCTGTTTACAGACGGCCTTCCGGACAGTGCGTATGAGGGCGCCACTGATCAGGCCAGGGCTCTGCGTGCGTGCCGGGATGGGAACCTGCGGCTGCTGGAGGAAAATAAAAATTCTGCCCAGCAGGGAATTCGGAGCATCGAGCAGGCCTTCCAGAACGCACTGAATTTGAGAAATGATCCGGAGGTCTACCGGTCAGACCGCGGCGTGCTGGCAAACAGCACCCTCTGGAGGGTGGGCCGCTGCAGGGAGCCACAGCTCTTTCAAAAAATAGTTCGCCAGGACCAGTCCACTGTCGTTGTGGAGCTGCTGATCGACGCCAGCGGGTCACAGGCAGTCCGGCAGTCTATGGTGGCGCTGCAGAGCTACCTGTTCAGTGCTGCCCTGAGCAGGATTCAGATTCCCCACCGGGTGATGAGCTACTGCACCTATGGAGATCACACCATACTAAGGCGCTTTCGGGACTATGATGATAAGCCGGCGGCAGACCGAAAAATTCTGGAGTATCGGGCAACGTCCAACAACCGGGACGGCCTGGCGCTGGCTGCAGCCGGTGTTGATTTGCTCAGGCGGCCGGAGGACCATAAAATTATCATTGTCTTTAGCGACGGCCTGCCTAACGACATGGTAAGCGGCAGGAAAAAGGCGGGCGTTCCAGAGAAATATGTTGCGGACGCAGCGATACGAGATACCTGCTTTCAGGTCAGAAGGCTGCGCAGAGAGGGCATGCATGTCATTGGGATCTTTCTGGGGGAAGACAATGAACTGGAAAATGAGCGGATGATTTATGGATCTTCCTTTCTGCGCATCCGCCGGGTGGAGGACTTTGGGGGCTCCGCCGGGAAACGGCTCAGCGAAGCATTGCTTTTGCTGTAACTATGTTGGATCTGAGGACTATGGGGGTGGGGACAGATGGACGATCTGTTAGAAAAACTGGAGCAGTGGAACGAGGCGGACGAGTACACCAGGTGCATCGAGGCCATTGAGGCTGTTCCGGCGCAGGAGCGGGGCTATCAGCTGACCCTTCTGCTGGGGCGTGCATACAGCAATCTGGCCGTCCTGGGGGACAGCCAGGAGCGCCGTGGGGAGGACGATGAGGATGTGGACCAGGGGACCCTGGCACATGCGCTGGAGATTTTCGAGTCCATCCGGGAGGAGGGGGAGAATGACCCCTATTGGTACTCCCGCGTCGCCTATGCCGTCTATATGGCGGAGGACCGGGAGGCCGAGGCCCTGGAATACGCAAAAAAATGGCTTGCTCTGGACCCGGAGAATGAAAACGCCAGGCAGCTGGTGGATGACTGTGTGGACTACCTCCGGCAGGAGGACCGAAGGGAATTGTTCGCCCATCTGGACCTGTATGGTCAGGGGAATATGGATACTGTTGAGGCCCATATCGAAGCCCATTTTGGCAAATTTGACTGGATCATGCACGAAACCAAGCCGGGAGAGTACGTCCATCTGGACATCTGCGTGATTCCTCCCGGAGAGGAGCACAGCTATTACACCCTTGTCACTGTGGGCATGGGCGCTTACGCAATGAACGCGCCCCAAAAAGAGGAGGCGAGGGCGGAGCTGCTGATCAATCTGCCACGCGACTGGAGGGTGGACGAAGGGGCCTGGGAGGATGAACACTGGTTCTGGCCTGTCGGCATCCTGAAGGCACTTGCCCGATATCCCATGACCCATAACACTTGTCTGGGCTGGGGACACACCGTTTATGGCTCGGAGGAGAGCTATGCGGACAACACCAAGCTGTGCGGTGTGATGCTGCTGTCCCCCGGCGCATTTGACGACCGGGCTTCTGTCTGCACCCTGCTCAATGGGGAGACGGTGAACTTTTATCAGGTCGTCCCGCTCTATCGGGAGGAGATCGAGTTCAAGCGGAAGTACGGCGCGGACAGGCTGCTGGAAAAATTCCCGGATAGACTGCTGGAGGTAATCGACCCGGTCCGGCCTAATGTCATTACCGGTGCGGAGAGTGCCGCCTGTGATGATACCCTGACAGACAAGGACAAATTCCACAGATGTTTATAGTGGACCTGTCCCGGACATCACCGATGAACTGCCGGGTGATCCTCTTCCTTGGGGGCGTGGAACTGGCGGTTGTGGGCGTTTGGAGCATGGCGCTGGCCGGACAGTAGCTCTGTGTATACGGACAGCGTACGCAAGGCCGGGGAAAACTGTTTCAAAAGGAGTACATTTTATGAATCTCACAGTAGCCGTCAACCACAGGCAGCTTTTAGACGTTTTGCTGAATGTGGGCCTCATCCGGCCGGTGTTTATCTGGGGGGCGCCGGGCATCGGCAAGTCCGCCATTGTCCAGCAGTTTGCCGAGAGCCTGGGCCTGGAGTGTGTCTCCCTTCTGGGCAGCCAGCTGGCCCCGGAGGACATCATCGGAGTGCCCCAGATCCGGGATGGCTTCAGTCAGTTCTGCCCGCCTCGGACCATTGCCCGGGCAGAGCCCTATGTCCTCTTTCTGGACGAGCTGAACGCCTGTTCCTCCGAGGTGCAGAAGGCCTTTTACTCCCTCATCCACGAGCGGCGTATCGGGGAGTACCGCCTGCCCCAGGGCTCCATCGTGGTGGGGGCGGGCAACCGGGCCCAAGACAACGCCATCACCCGGCCCATGTCCTCCGCCCTGATAAACCGGATGTTCCATGTGGAGCTCACCGCCAGCCCCCGGCTGTGGCTGGAGTGGGCCGCCCAGAACGGCATCCACCCCTATATCTACGACTACATCACCAGCCGTCCCGACCACCTGTGGGCCAAGCCCCCCAAGAGTGAGGAGCCCTTCTCCACCCCGCGGTCCTGGCACATGCTCAGCGATGCCATCCGCAGCTACGGTCCGGAGGTCGGGGAGGACGCCCTGCGGGTGCTGGCGGCGGGCTCCCTCAGCCCCCAGCACGCCACCCAGTTTATGGCCTACATCCGTCAGGTGCGCAGCCAGTATGCCCTGGACAAGATCCTCTCCGGGGAGCAGCCCTGGCCGGACAAGCCGGAGGAGCGGGATGTGCTCTACTTCCTGGCCCAGTCTCTCCGGGCCCGGCTGGTGAAGGAGCTGCCCCCCGAGCGGAGCAAGCTCAGCGGCGACAGCCGCGCCCTGGTCCTCCAGGCCAAGGACCGCATTACCGAGCTGGCTGATCTCAGTCTGGAGATTGCCCGGATGGCGGTGACCCCGGAGGATGGCAGGGAGCTGCCCGACTGGTTTGTGGTGGAGCTGTTCCGGGACCTGCCCCGGCTGGCCGACAAGCGAAACGGATGAAGGGGAAGCAGAAAAAGCCCAACCCGGCTCAGGAGGCCTTTCAGGCTGGGGAGGGGCTGGTGAAACAGAACCCGGTGCTGCGCCCTCTGATGGAGCGGGCCGTGACCCACTTTGACGACAGCTACCCTATGGCCAGGGAGGACTGGATCTGGGTGGCCTCAAACGGACAAATCTACGCCAACAGCCACCGCCGGGCCGCCCCTCAGGAGTGGGCCTATGTCATTGCCCACTGCCTGCTCCATTTGGCCCTGGGCCACATCCGGGAGGACCGGGAGGGGGACCCGCTGTGGAACGCCGCCTGCGACTGTGTGTGCGCCCGGTATCTGGCCGACCTGCGCATCGGCGCGCCCCCCGGGGAGCTGGACAACCCCCTGCCCCCCAACGCCCGGGAGGAGGAGTCCCTGTACCGCTGGCTGAAGGAACACAGCGACCCCGCCTATTTTCACTTCTCCACCATGAGCGGAGGCCGGGCAGACATGCTTTGGAGGGGAGAGCGTCCGACCGACTGGTGGTATGGCTCCACCGACTGGCGGCAGCTCTTCGCCGAGAGTCTGCGGGACGCTCTGCGGGCCGCCGTAGACTATGCCGGGGGTGTTCGGACCGAGCCGGGTAAAAAAACAGGCCCCATTCGGCGGGCCCAGGAGTGGTTCTTGTCCAGCTATCCGCTGCTGGGAGGGGTTGCCTCCGGCTTCCAGCTGGTGGACGACCCGTCGGCCGTTCAGCGGATGGGCATCTCCGTTGCCGCCGTCTCGGTCCACATGCGGGAGATCTATGCCAACCCTGCCGCCCGCCTCACCGAACAGGAGTGGCGGTTCGTCCTGGCCCACGAGTACCTTCACGCCGCCCTGTGCCACGAGCAGCGGCTGGGCAAGCGGGACCCGGAGCTGTGGAATGTGGCCTGCGACTATGTAATCAACCAGTGGCTTCGGGACATGGAGATGGGCTCCATGCCGGAGGGAGTGCTCTATGATGCGGAGCTGAACGGCCTGTCAGCGGAGAGCATCTATGACCTGCTGGCCGCCAACCTGCGCAAATACCGGCGTATGGCCCGGCACGACATCCTCTTTGGCCCCCCGGACTGGCAGGGCTCCAGGGACTTTGTGGACCTGGACGCCTGGTGCCGCTCCGCCATTCAGCGGGGGCTGGACTACCACCAGGCCCATGGGCGGGGCTACCTCCCTGCCGGGCTGGTGGAGGAGATACGCGCTTTGTCTCAGCCCCCCATACCCTGGGATGTGAAGCTGGCCCGATGGTTTGATGAGCGGTTTGAACCCCTGGAAAAGCACCGGACCTATACCCGCCTCAGCCGGCGGCAGTCCTCCACACCGGACATACCCCGCCCCTCCTGGCGGTATGAGGAGCAGGCCCGGGCGGGCCGGACCTTCGGCGTGCTGCTGGACACCTCGGGCTCTATGGACCGCTCGCTGCTGGCCGCCGCTCTGGGGTCCATCGCCAGCTACAGCGCTGCCCGGGATGTGAACCGGGTGCGGGTGGTCTTCTGCGACGCCGCCCCCTATGATCAGGGGTATATGGAGGCGGCGGATATTGCGGGGAGCGTCAAGGTCCGGGGCCGGGGCGGGACGGTCCTCCAGCCCGGTGTGGAGCTGCTGGAGCAGGCCTCCGACTTCCCCAAGGAGGCGCCCCTGCTGATCATCACCGACTGTGTGTGCGACCGTCTGAACCTCTTCGGCCGGGACCACGCCTTTCTGGTGCCGCGCGGGAAGAGTCTGCCCTTTCCGCCCAAGGGCCCGGTGTTCTATTTGGAGTAGCCTGTGAGACCTCCTGAGTGGCTCTCTCACACCTCTGCGCAGGGTGCTTGACGGTCCCGCATGATAATGGATAGATGGGCGCGCTGCAAAGTTGACAGACTCTGCTCTTTATGTATATAATGCTGTAAATGAGTAAATTCGAGCTGTAAGCAGCACCGCATAAGATCCCCAAAATCAGGCAATCACAGCGGCGGTCTCCCAAATACAGGAAGGCCTCCGCAAGCGGGTCTGGCGAAGGCATGCGCGGCCATTACTCTGACGGGAGAAATGATCATGGCAAGTCGAACAGGCCGCAGCTGGCAGGCCGGAGAGGTAGGCATTCTGACATTCCACTGCTCTGATAATTTTGGGGCGATGCTGCAGGCCTATGGCCTCAGGCAGTATCTGCGTGCCAACGGGGTAGAGGCAGATATCGTTCGCTATGAGCCGCCGTTCCTCACGGGCCGGCACTGGAGAATTCCCTATGTTCCGGTGAGGGGCATAAGGGAGCTGACCGCAATGGGGTATGGTTTTCTGCACAATCTGCGGGCAGGCGTACAGTTCAGCCGCAGGCGGAAAAATATGGATTGGTTCCGCAGGACATACTTGATAGATGAGGGGCAGCCCAGAATCCTGTTCCTTCCCGGCCTGGGAAAGCTTCCCTACCGCAGATATATTGTAGGCAGCGACCAGATTTGGAATCCGGATATCACCTGCGGCCTGCGCAGAGCATACTTCGGCGCTTTTGAGAACGCGTACAAGGAGCGGGTGATCGCCTATGCAGCCAGCTTGGGTAGCGTGGCCCTTCCCGACAAATATGAACGGGAGTTTGCGGCACTCCTCCAGAACCTGGACGCTGTTTCCCTCCGGGAGATGGGGGCGGTTCCCTATGTGCAGCAATTTTTTTCTGGAAAGGTGGAATCGGTACTTGATCCCGTGTTTTTTCTCAAAAAGGAGGACTGGGAACAGGTGGAGAGAGCGCCTGCCCGGGAAGAGTACATCTTGGTCTACACCACGGAGCAAAATCCGCAGATGGCGGAATATGCCCGCAATCTTTCCCGAAAGACTGGGATGGCGATGGTAGAGCTGCGGGCTGTGTCAGAATGCGGCGCACACACGGATGCCGCGGCGGGACCGGCTGAATTTCTTGGGTACATACACCATGCGGCGTATATTGTGACGAACTCCTTCCATACCGCCGCCTTTTCCATCATTTTTGAAAAGCACTTTCTGGTTTTTGCACACAGTACGGTCAATGAACGCCTGGCGTCCCTGCTGGCGCTGCACGGTCTGGCGGACCGTCTCTGTCAGACGGGGGGAGAGATAGATATCCCGGTTGACTGGCCGGCGGTTCGGGCGCGGACAGAGGCAGCGTTGAAGCCATCCCGGGAATTTTTGCTGAAAAATACTACCGGAGGACTGAAATGACGCCATATCGAAAAAAGGAGCTGTGCTGCGGGTGCAGCGCGTGCCGGGACGCCTGTCCCGTGGACGCCATCCGGATGTTTTGCGGCCCGGAGGGCTTCTGGTATCCCCAGACGGATGAGACCCGGTGCATTCAGTGCGGCCGATGCCAGGCGGTGTGCCCCATAGAAAAGGGGGAGACAGCGGAAATCAGTCTCTGCTTCGGGGCCAGGGCCGGGGAGGACGCCGTCCGGTACGCCAGCTCCTCCGGCGGGGTGTTTCCTGTGCTGGCAGAGTACGTCCTCCGGCGGCACGGAGCGGTTTTCGGCGCGGGCTGGGGAGAGCACATGGAGGTTGTCCACCGGGAGGCCCGGACCCGGGAGGAGTTGGAGGGCCTGAAGGGTACGAAATACGTCCAGAGCAGCCTGGAGGGCGTATATCGCCGGATCAGGACCTTGCTGCTGGCGGATGAATGGGTTCTTTTCTGCGGCACGCCCTGCCAGGCCCATGCCCTCCGGCTGTTTCTCGAAAAGTCGTATCCGAAGCTTCTTACTGCGGACCTGGTGTGCTACGGTGCGCCGTCTCCCGGCGTTTGGAGAAGCTATGTCAGGCTGCTGGAGCGCAGGCACGGCGGCACGCTCACCGCTTTTTCCTTCCGGGACAAGCGGAACCGGGACAGCGGCCGCACCCGGTCCTATGTTTGCGGCGGCAAGGAATTTGCGGAAAGTCTGAACGCAGACCCCTACTGCGGGATGTACTTTGCCAACTGCATCATCCGGCCCTGCTGCCACACCTGTCCGTACTGTACCACGGACCGGGGGAGCGACTTCACCCTGGGGGACTTTTGGGGAATTGAAAAAATCCGGGCGGATGACGGCATGGGTAATTCCCTGGTGATGCTCCACACAAACAAGGCCCGGGCGGTCTGGACAGAGGTCCGGGAGGAGCTGGACTGGTTCCCCTGCGAGAGGGAGGACCTGCTCCAGCCGAGGCTGGTGAGCCCAACTCCCGTCTCTCCAAAGAGGAAACTGTTCATGCTCCTGTGGCGTGTTCTGCCGGAGACGGCTTTTATACTGTTTGAGAGGGCACGGCTGCCGTCTGGGCTGCTGCGGCGGCTGAAGAGAATGTAGTGCCGGGAAGTATTCAAAGGAAGTGGAATCGCTTGCCTGAACAGGACAGCGCAGGCGGAAAGGGGGGAAGGAATGGAGCAGAGGGCTCCCTTTAGACGGGATGTGGTGTCTGTAGTCACTCCGGTGTACAATGGCGCGGAGTTCCTGGCTAAAATGCTGAATTCCGTCCTGGCCCAGAGCTGGCAGCAGATTGAGATGATCCTGGTGGACGACGGCTCCACGGACAATACGCTGCAGGTGGCGGAGGACTTTCGGGAAAAATTTGCCGCCAGGGGGTACAGCTTCCGAATTGTGAGGGGAGAACATAAAAATGCCGCCGGGGCCATTAACCTGGGACTTCCCTTTGTTACAGGGGAGTACCTGATCTGGCCGGACAGCGACGATGTGCTGGAACCGGAATCTGTGGAGAAGCGGGTGCGGTTTCTGCGGGAAAACCCGGAGTACCAATGTGTCCGCTCCCTGGCTTACTATTTCGACTATGAGACCGGCGAACCCCGCCCGCCTGACGAAAAGCAGGGCGACCTGTCCCAGGAGATGCTGTTCTGGGATGTGCTGGAGTTTCGCACCTTCGTGTGCTGCGGGTGCTATATGCTGCGCTCGGAGCCATTTTTCGCCATCTACCCGGAACGCCGGATTCCAGAGTACAGCACGGGGCAAAATTTTCAAATGCTCCTGCCCTTTTTATACCGCTATAGATGCCCCACCCTCCGGGAGGAGCTGTACGGCGTCGCCGCCCGGTCTGGAAGCCACTCCCGGACGCCGCTGACCCAGGCCCAGGAGGAGAAAAAATATACGGATTATGAGCGCCTGGTGGACGAGATTGCTGTCCTGTGCGCCGTGGACAGCCAAGAGGAGCTGTGCCGGATCGCCCGCTGGAAGGCGGACCGGCGGTATCATATTTCCCTGAAGTACGGCCGTTGGGGGGCAGCCCTTCGGGCGCTGGGCCGGCTGCGCCGGTATGGGGGCCCTCGGAAAGGCGGGGCGCTGAAGGGGCTGATCTGGGCGCTGTGCAGGGATACCTGGATTTGGAAAAGGTTGTATCCGATTTATTGCCGGTTTTTCCACGACAGGTAGTAATACCATAGCCTGGCCAGCAGACCCACAGCGGGATACCAGCGCAGATAGAAAAACCAAATAAGTGTTTTCCTCACCCAGTGGCCGCAGGAGCGGTTATAGGCCATAGCTTCACAGTAGAGCGGGTTTTCCCGCAGTGTGCGGCATACTTGTGATTTTTCACGGTGCGTCTGGGGGGTTTGTGGACTGAAGACGGTCCATACCATGGAATAGCTTAAATTATCCAGTGCATAGGAGTAGAAATCCCGCTCCAGCGGAGCAAGCAGGGCGCCGGCCTCCAAAGCGTCCCGGAGCCTTTCCAACAGCTCCGCCAGGTTATAGGGAAGTCTTGGGTTGAAACGGTGAGATAGGGAATCCGGATGGAGGTTATAATAGTAGACAGGAGTGGGAAGGTAGGCACATTGTTTCGTCCTGATCAGATATTCTGTGTTAAATAGCTTGTCCTCTGCGAAGAACAGCTGGTGTGAAAAACGGATGGAGTACTGGTCGAGAAGAGATTTTCGATAAGCCTTTCCACAGGGGGAGACGAAGTTCAGATTTCCGCCCTCCATCAGCTGGGTGCGCAGCAGGAGACTGCGGAGGAGTTCCAGCAGCTGGGCCTGCCCAAACCAGAGCGTTTCCGGTGTGGGAACCCTTTCCGCCAAATCCGTATCTGACCGGGCGAAGTCGAAGAGGAGAAGGTCCTGACTCCGGTATTCATCCCGGACGACAAGTCCGAGGAAATTGGAAGAGATGATGTCGTCGGCATCCACAAACACCACCCACTCACCCCGGCAGACGTCCATTCCCCGGTTGCGTGCGGCGGACGCTCCACGGTTTTCCTGGGAAATAAGCCGGATGCGGCTGTCCCGGGCGGCGTATTCCTCACAGATCTGAAGGCTTCCATCCGTAGAGCCGTCGTTAACCAGGACAAGTTCAAAGTCCCGATGCACAGAACGCAGAACCGAATCCAGACAGCCGCGCAGGTACTGTTCCGCATTATAAACGGGGATTATGACAGAAATCATAGTGCTGCTCCTCTGCACTGATATTATCTTGCAGTATAATATAATGCCGGAGGAAAAGCAAGCGGTTTGCCATTTTATGTTGGGGGAGGGTTTTAGAATATTTACTTTTATTGTGACATGCTACCAGCAGTCAAGTGTTGTGATCATGGCGCTGGAAAGCGTGAAATACCAAATTGAGCACTACGGACAGGGCCGTAAATTCCAGATCATTGTTGCCGATGATGGCTCCACGGACGGCAGCAGGGAGGTTATACAAAGGTGGACAGAACAAAACCGGGGTTTATTTGAAAAAATCGACCTTCTGTTCCGGAAGGAGAACGCCGGCATATGCCAAAATTACGTAGAGGCGCTGCGGGCAGTGGAAGGGGAACAGTTTGTGAAGGTGGACGGCGACGACCTGCTGACCCCCTATAACGTGTTTGAGCTGACGGAAATGCTTTCGGAATATGATATGGTCTGTCCCGCGTTTTTGAAGTTCAGCGGGCCTGAAAGCCTGATCAGGCGTTATAACGTTTATCTGGAGTTCATCCTGCAGCGGTTTATCAAAGGAAAAACCCTGCTCCGTGCGGTAAAGCTGGGTTGTCCGCTGTCAGGGGCAACCATATATCGAAGATCCCTTCTGACGCAAGAGGTCTATGATTTTATCCTGCAGTTCCGGACCGTCAATGACCGGGCCTGCTTCCAAAAAATAATTACGGAAAACCCTGGCATCAAAACCTGCTATGTTAACCGGCCGGTCATTTTATACCGGGTATCCGATACGTCCATATCCAATTTTAACAGCCCCAGCCGGACACTGCATAATCAGGAAATCGCACATCTGTGCCGGATTCAGCGTAAAGCGGAGCAATCCATCCTGTTTCAGCTGCTGCTGCTGGCACAAGAGAAATCTGCCGCTTTCCAGGCGAGCACAAGCAGATTTGTGCGGTTTCTACGTTTCTTCTCTCCTTACTTCGCAATTATGCTGGGGCTGTGTATGGCCCATCCCTTTTCCATTCGAAGTATGGAGCGGGAGCTGGTGGACGGTCACTGGCAGGACTGCGCCACCCATTACCAGCGGATAGAGACAGCAGCGGCGGATTTCCTGCAACAAAAGCCTGAGGCCGGTCTTACAGGTCCAAAATGGCGCTCAGGTGGAGCATGTGTGCTGTAATACCTTCGTACCATTTGAACTCCGTTACATCGGTCAGCCATTTCTCGTTGGGCTTCTCTGCGTGGAAGTGGCGGTTCAAATTGTAGTAAGCAGAACGGGCTACATGGAGCAGTTCACAGGCTGCTTCATAATCCAGCAGTGCAGTCAGCTGATTGGAAAATTTTACCTGCTCAGAGATAGTATCCGACCGTTGGCGGGTGAGGTCTTTCAAGGCTCCGACAAGGATAGATCTACGGCATTACCTCGAAGCATCTTGAACAGATAGAGTTGGGCGATCCGTTTGGCATCCGTTTCCCGCTGTTCCGCTTCATACTCTGCGGACAGCTTCAAAAATCTGTCGTGGCTGATTGTTCCGCTTATGTCGTCCTCAGGGAGCTTTTGTCAAGGGTAAATTTCACTCAAACAACTATATTGTGAGCCGATTGAAACCGCTCAAGTAAAAACCTGCAGCAGAAATTGCGAAAGTACCAATACTTTCCTACCCATGACAGCCCTCGCAGGAGCCGCAGTCCGGAAAATCCTTCGGATCGCAGGCAATGCCCTGCCGGTCATAATAGTCCTTCACCGCTGCGCGGATGGCTTCCTCCGCCAGAACAGAGCAGTGCAGCTTGTGGGCGGGCAGGCCGTCCAGCGCCTCAGTGACGGCCTTGTTGGTGAGCTTCAGCACTTCCGAGAGCGGTTTGCCCTTGATTAACTCG
>JAAVYL010000028.1 GCA_022791075.1 Lawsonibacter sp.
GCACACCCAGAACAACCTGTCCGTGATGGCCGAGAACATCCAGGACGCTGAGAGCTCCATCCGCGATACCGACATCGCCGAGGAGATGATGGCCTACACCAAGAACAACATCCTGGTGCAGTCCGCCCAGGCCATGCTGGCTCAAGCGAACCAGCTGCCCCAGGGCGTCCTCCAGCTGCTGGGCTGATTCTGATCTTTTCAAATATCCACGCAAAACAGGAGCGGGCTTTTGCCCGCTCCTGTTTTTTCTTAACCAATCACCTGCCGGGCCACGTCCACGCTCTCCTTGGCGTCCTTGGCATAGAAGTCGGCCCCAATCTGTCTGGCGTAATCCGCCGTCAGCACTGCGCCTCCCACCACAACCTTGCAGGGGATGCCCTCCTTCCGGAGGAGCTTGATGGTGTCCGCCATGCTCCCCAGGGTGGTGGTCATCAGGGCGGACAGGCCCACCAGCGGGGCGTTGTGTTTCCGGGCGGCCTCCGCCACAGCGGCGGGCTCCACATCCTTGCCCAGGTCCACCACAGGGTAACCGTAGTTTTCCAGCAGGACCTTGACAATATTTTTCCCGATATCATGGATGTCCCCTTTGACCGTAGCCAGCACCACGGTGCCCTTGGGCTCTCCCGCGCCCCCGGGCTGGGCGGCCAGCTTCTCCCGAATCACCTCAAAGGCAGCCTGCGCCGCCCCCGCCGCCTGGATGAGCTGGGGCAGAAAAACCCGCCCGGCCTCAAAATCCGCCCCCACCTTGTCCAGAGCGGGGATCAGGATTCCGTCCACCACCTCCATAGCGTCTGTGGTCTCCAGGAGCTTCCGGACAGCGGGGCCTGCCTCTCCCTTCAGCCCCGCCTCCACAATCCGGGCCAGCGACCGCTCCCCTTCGGGGGCCGCAGCCGCCCCCCCGGGGGCAGAGCTGTTCGTGAGGATAGAGGTGGACACTTCAGCGGTTCCATAGGCGGCGATGAAGTCGCGGGCCTCCTTGTCGATGTTCATCAGCAGGTGGTAGCTGCGCACGGCGGCCATCATGGCCTCCAGATTGGGGTTGATGATGGGCAGGTCCAGCCCCCGGGTCATGGCCATGGTGAGGAAGTTCTGGTTCACCAGCGGCCGGGCAGGCAGACCGAAGGAGATGTTTGAAACCCCCAGCACCGTTTTCAGCCCCAGCTCCTTTTTCACCCGCTCCAGGGCCTCCAGGGTCTGGGAGGCCGCCTCCTGTTCCGCCGAGACAGTGAGGGTAAGGCAGTCGATATACACATCCTCCCGCCGGATGCCATAGGACAAGGCCTTGTTCAAAATCTTCTCCGCAATGTCCATGCGGGCCTGGGTGGTCTTGGGGATGCCCCCCTTGTCCAGGGTCAGCCCCACAACCGCCGCGCCGTATTTCTTCACCAGGGGCAGGATGGCGTCCAGAGCCTCCTCCTCCCCGTTCACCGAGTTGACAATGGCCTTGCCGCAGTAGACCCGCAGGGCCCGCTCCAGCACCTCCGGCCGGGTGGAATCCAGCTGGAGGGGGGCGTCGGTCACCCCCTGCAGCGCCTTTACCACCTTGACCATCATTGCCGCCTCGTCAATCTCGGGCTGGCCCACGTTCACGTCCAGAATATCCGCTCCAGCCTGGGTCTGCTCCAGGGCCTGGCCCAGCATATAGTCGATATCGTCGCGGAGGAGCGCCTCCTTCATCCGCTTTTTCCCCGTGGGATTGATGCGCTCCCCAATGACGCGCACCCGGTCAATGGGGACGGCGCACACCGGGCTGCACACGGCGGCGGGAACCCTGCGCGGAGCCTCCCGGATGGTCCGGCCCGCCAAAGCGGCCTTCAGCCTGGCAATATACTCCGGGGTGGTGCCGCAGCAGCCGCCGTAGCATTTTACCCCCAGCTCCGTCAGCTCCGCCATGGCGGCGGCAAACTGGTCCGCCGTAATGTCATATCCCGCCCCTCCGGGGTCGGGCAGGCCGGCATTGGGCTTGACCGAGACGGGCAGAGTTGTCCATCGGGTCAGCTCCTCCACCAGCGCCGGCATCTCCCGGGGGCCCAGAGAGCAGTTGATGCCAATGGCGTCCGCCCCCATACCCTCCAGGGTGAGTGCGGCGCAGGCCGGGGCGTGGCCCAGGAAGGTCCGGCCCCGCTCCTCATAGGTCATGGACACCAGCACAGGCAGGCCGCTGTTCTCCTTCACCGCCAGCAGGGCGGCCCGGCACTCCTGCAAATCGGTCATGGTCTCAATCATCACCAGGTCCGCCCCGGCGGAGACAGCGCAGCGCACCTGCTGCGCAAAGATGTCCACTGCCGTCTCAAAATCCAGAGAGCCGGTCGGCTCCAGCAGCTGTCCCACAGGGCCCAGGTCCAGGGCCACCAGGGCCCTGCCCGCCGCCGCCTCCCGGGCGATGGCGATGGAGGGAGGGATTACCTCCTCCACTGTTTTTCCTGTTCTCTTCAGCTTCTCCCGGTTCGCCCCAAAGGTATTGGCGCACAGGATCTGCGTGCCCGCCTCCACATAAGCTCTGTGGATGTCCAGCAGCCAGTCCGGATGCTCCAGGGCAGCCAGCTCCGGATGCTCCCCCAGGGCCAGACCCTTGGCCTGGAGCATGGTACCCATGCCTCCGTCCAGCAAAATGGGGCCGGGCGCCCTCAACAATTCACGAAATTCCACAGTGTCCGCCTGCCTTTCGATATTGACAGCCGCCCTGGGCGGGACAGCCCAGGCAGCTTCTCTTTTTTCGCTCAATTTCCCCCTCAGCCACCCCCAGAATGGCGGTTACCGATTTTCTGGGGGTAAGGAGGTGGCTGGCACTGGCGCACAGCCCCGCCCGCCGCGGGGCGTCCATCAGGTCCAGCAGGGGCCCCTGGACCTCCAGAGGCAGGTCCCCATAGCCGGGACTGTACCGGAAGGGGAAGGAGCAGCCGGGAAATTTTGCCTGGAGCTCCAGCTCAATTTGGTCGCAGACCTCCTCCACTGCCGCTGAAGCGCAGCAGTCCAGGGCCAGAGCTCTGCCCATATCCAGCTGCTCGGTCCGCCGGATGAGTGCGTCCGTCTCCGCGCCCAGGGTGGCGCAGAACACTGCCCCCCGGCTGCAGCCGGCCAGATGGGCCTGCAGGTCCTCTCCGGGCAAAAGCAGGCCGTTCTCCAGGCGGACCCCCGCCGGCTCAAAGGCAATGCCGACTGCCCGCCAGCTCCACCTGGGGCGGATAATGGTCAGCAGCTCCCGGGCGCAGGCCTCCGCCTGCTCCCGCAGGGTCTGGTCCGCCCTCTCCGGGGGACAGCCCATGTAGCGCAGAATCTCACCGGTGTTCAGCCGGGTGACGGTAATCACAGCAGCACAATCCCCGCCGCCTCGGCGGCCCGGACATTGGCCTCATCCCACAGGGAGGACTGGACCTCGCCGATGTGGGCCTTCCCCAGCAGGAGCATGGACACCCGGCTCTGGCCGATGCCGCCCCCCATAGTCAGGGGCAGCTGGCCGCTGAGCAGCATCCTGTGGAAGGGCAGCTCCCGGCGGTCTTCACAGCCGGCCAGCTTCAGCTGCCGGGCCAGGCTCTCCTCATCCACCCGAATCCCCATGGAGGACAGCTCAAAGGACCGCCGGCCCACGCTGTCCCACACCAGCAGGTCGCCATTCAGGGCCCAGTCGTCATAGTCGGGGGCACGGCCATCGTGGGGCTTGCCGGAGCGAAGCTTCCCGCCAATGCCCATCAGGAAGGTAGTGGGGTGGTCCTGGACAAAGGCGTCCTCCCGCTCCTTGGGGGTCTTGTCGGGGAACATGTCCTCCAGCTCCTGGGTGGTGATAAAGGCGATGTCTGTGGTCACCAGCGGCAGCACACACAGCTGCGGAAAGACGGTGCGCAGGAAGGACTGGGTTTCAGACAGCGCGTCCACAATGGAGCGCACCGTTTTTTTCAAAAAGTCCACATTCCGCTCCTCCCGGGTGATGATCTTTTCCCAGTCCCACTGGTCCACATAGGCGGAGTGGAGGGAGTCCAGCTCCTCATCCCGGCGGATGGCGTTCATATTAGTATAGAGTCCCTCTCCCACGTGGAACTGGTAACGCTTCAGGGCAAACCGCTTCCACTTGGCCAGAGAGTGAACCACAGCGGCGTCCCCCTCCACACCGTTGATGTCAAAGGCCACTGCCCGCTCCACACCGTTCAAGTCGTCGTTCAGTCCGGAGGCTACGGACACAAACAGGGGGGCGGACACCCGGTGGAGCCGCAGGGCTCCGGCCAGCTTGTCGGCAAAGAGCCGGTTGCCCAGATCAATGGCCCTCTGGGTCTCATAAATGGACAGCAGGGGTCTATACCCCTGGGGCAGACGCATATCCTTCATGTTAAAAACTCCTTTTCTCCTTGGATTTTCTCATTATACTCGCTGGAGTCTGGAATTGCAATAAAAATTCCCCGCCATCACCGGAGCGCGGCAGCAGTCTCCGCCACCCTGGGGGTGGTCCGCCCTGGCCGGGCAGGCCGCGTAAAGGTGAAACGCGCCTGCCCAGACTGCTCTGAGCGGACGCGTTTTTATCCTCTGTCAGGCGACGGAATACCCGCCCCGCACCAGCAGCTTCACCGTATTGGCGGCGGCAGTGAGGGTACGGCCTTCAATGGTTGACATATACAGATGATTTCGGGTCAGCGAGGCGCCGCTGTTCACGGTTCCCCCGCCGGTCAGGTCGATGAGGGCGGGGCTGCCATCGGCACTTACCGCGGCGGCCCCCACCCGGAGGAGCAGCTCACAGCCCACCTCCAGGGTCATGACCTGCCCCCGGCTCAGGGTCACCAGGGTATATCCGGCTGAGCTGCCGGATCCGCCCTGGCCCGTCTCCTGCTTATACTGCTCGATCTGAGCGGTAAACCTCTGCTCCAGCTCCTGCTGTTTGACGGCAACGCCATCCTGCACCTGCCCGACAATCTGTGGAATGACAGTCTGGTTGAGATAGCTGAGGGTGACCAGGGGATCGTTCTGGTCGCCGCCGGCAGCCAAAGCCGCGCCTGTACCCAGCAGCACCCCGGCCAGAGCCACAGCCCCCAGACGAATGCGCTTGTCCGTTTTTTTCATAAGTACGCTCTCCTTTTTATGTAGGGGGCGGCGCGCCCAAAAGCCGCGCCGTCCTGTCACACCAGGGCGGCATACAGACCGCCCCCCGCAGGTTATACCATCGTCTCCGGGTGAAGGCCAAAGCTCACGGCAATGGCCGCGTCCACCTGGCGCATGACGCCGTCGTCCAGGCGGCCCATTTTCTCCCGCAGGCGCCGCTTATCCAGGGTGCGCACCTGCTCCAGCAGAATCACCGACTCCTTTGGCAGGCCGCAGCTCAAAGGCGCTACTGAGATATGGGTGGGCAGCCGGGCCTTCCCGGTCTGGGAGGTAATGGCTGCCGCAATGACAGTTGGGCTGTGCCGATTGCCGGTGTCGTTCTGCACAATGAGGACGGGGCGCACGCCCCCTTGCTCGCTGCCCACCACGGGGCTCAGATCGGCGTAGAAAATGTCGCCTCGTTTTACGCTGTTATCCAAGTACACTCACACTCCGCTGGAAGATAGCACTGCGTTACAACCCGACGGTCTTATGTAACGCTGTACTATGATTCTCCCACGGGGCGGCGGGCCTTATACCTCTCTCTGAAAAAGAATTTGTGCCGTCACATGGCCATAGCGGCCCCGGTCCACTCCAAACGCCCGCCGCGCCTTATCCCCGGGGCTCCTTCTCCCCGTGCTCCACCTCATCCTATGCGGGGACAGGTGGGCGGGTCACGGCGGTGGACAGGCCCTTTCGCGGCCTGTCCGCGGGGTTTTCAGCGGATTTTCAAAAAATTACGGCTCCGCCCTCCAGATAGACCCTGGGAACCCGGGCTGTAAGCTGGCACAATAATTCATAGGGGATGGTTCCGGCCAGCGCCGCCGCCCGGTCCGTCAGGCCAGGGCCGTAGACCTCAGCCACATCTCCGGGCCGGACGCCGGGCAGGTCCGTGACGTCCGCCATGCACATATCCATGCAGACGCGGCCGACAACGGGGCACAGCTTGTCCCCAATACGCACCTCCAGCTTGTTGGACAGAGCCCGGGGCAGGCCGTCGCCATAGCCTATGGGCAGGACAGCAACCCTGGAGTCCCGCTTCAGCTCCGCGGTGCAGCCGTAGCTGATGCAGCTCCCGGCGGGCAGGTCCCGAACCGCGGCAACGCGGCTTTTCACCGTCATCACCGCCCTCAGACCGGGGTTCTTCACAGACGGGTCGGGCATACAGCCATACAGCACAATGCCGGGACGGATCATATTCAAATGGGTCTCAGGATAGTTTAACACAGCGGCGCTGGCCGCGCAATGGCAAATTTTGAACCTTATGCCGCAGTCCTCCAAAACCTGGAGCGCATCCCGGAAGCGGCTCCTCTGAAGCTCAGTATATGTTCCGCTGCCGTCAGCGTTGGCAAAGTGGGTAAAAATGCCCTCCACCTCCAGCCCGGGCAGGGCTGACAGCACAATGATATCCCGAGCAGCGCCGGCAGTGGGCGGGTCTCCCCACAAGAACCCCAGCCGGCCCATGCCGGTGTCCACCTTCACATGGATCTTCAGCGTCTTTCCGGCGGCCTCGGCGGCGGCGGACAGGGCCTTTCCCGTCTCCAGGTCGCCCACTGTCTGGGTAACGTTGTACTCCAGCAGCTCAGAGGCCAGCTCAGGCGGGGTCTGACCCAGACAGAGGATGGGGATGGTAATGCCTCCCCGCCGCAGCTCAACAGCCTCGTCCAGACAGGCCACCGCCAGCATCTCCACCCCCAGCTCCTGAAGCTTTCTTCCAACAGGCACGCTTCCGTGGCCGTAGGCGTTGGCCTTTACCAGACCCAAAAATCCGGCGTCAGGGGCAAGCTCCCGCAAAAGCCGGCAGTTGTGGGCCAGCGCGTCCAAATCCACCTCCGCCCAGGTGCGGACGGTTCTTCTGTCTGTCATAAAAATTCCTTCTTTTGCAGGGGCGGCCTGTGGCCGCCCATCTAAAAATATATATTCCTTTGCGGGCGGCCACAGGCCGCCCCTACAGCTTTACCCCGCCGTAAAATCGGAAAGCTCACACAAAATCACACGGAAGCCGTCCACACTGATCTCTCCCCTCGCCAGGACATGCGTGGATGCGTCAAACCACAGAACGTATTCTGTACCCGAGCCCGGGCTGCCCACAGGGTCGCTGCAGTCCACCCGGAGGAGGGCGCCGTCCTCCTCCAGGGCGCAGGCGGCGATGTAGCCGGAGCGGGCCGCCTCCAGAAGGGCCGGCAGGGAGGACACAGGGGTCAGACCGCTGCTGTCCAGGGGGCCGGTCTCCACTGACAGTCCGTCAAACTCCAAAAAACCGTCCGCTCCCTCCAGCCGGGCGGTAAGACCTGCCACGGTCTCGGGGGCGGAGAGGGTGAGAACAGTCTCCTCCCCGTCCACCGCCATATCCATCTCATACTCATACACCCGCTGGCCGTAGTCGGCGGTAATCGCTGCCCGGGCGGAGCAGGTCTCCATGGCCAGGTACTCTCCCCGGATCGTCAGAGCCAGCTCCTCCGCCTCAGTTCCCCCCGCCCTGCCGCAGCCGGCCAGCAGGAGGGTTGTCATTAGTACGCAAATCAGGCATTTGCGCACAGTGATACCTCCATATTTAAAACTTATAACTGATTCCATCTCCGCAGGGAGAATGGCGCAGGGCATCCCCCCGCAGTCAGTCCCCCGCCCATTGCCGCAACACCTCCGGCAGCGCCTCAATTATGTCACCGGGCAGCATGGCGTACTCCCCGAATCTTTGGGCGCACAGGTCCCCGGCCATGCCGTGGAGCTGAACCGCCCGGACCGTCAGCTCCGCCGGATTGTCCCGCTCCCTGCGCAGGTGCTTCTGGCCCAGCAGAGCGGCAATTATCCCGGCCAGCACATCCCCGGAGCCCCCCTTGGCCATTCCCGGATTGCCCGAGGCGTTAATCCAGGCGGAGCCGTCCGGAGCAGCGGTAACTGTGCCGTGCCCCTTGAGAACCATAATGCAGCTGTGGGTCCGGGCAAAGTCCTGTGCGGCGGACAGCCGGTTCTTTATGGGCAGCTTACAGTCCGTCAGCCGGGCAAGCTCTCCCTCATGAGGGGTGAGGACGGTCAGCATGGAGCGTTTGTCCAGTACATCTATATGCCCAGCCAGCGCGTTTATGCCATCGGCGTCCAGTACCACAGGAATGTCCAAATCCTCCAGCAGAGACAGTATCAGCTTTTCCGCCCCGAGGGAGCGCCCCAGTCCGGGGCCGATGAGGGCCACATCACAGCCCCGGGCCCTCTCCAGAATGGCGCCGTAGTCCTCGGGCAGAGGAAAGGGCATGGCCTCGTCGCATTTGACGGCCACAATGGGGTAAATGTCCCGGGGAACCCCCAGATATACCAGCCCCGCCCCAGTGCGCAGGGCGGCCCGGGCCGTCAAAACCGGTGCGCCGGTGTACCCCTCGCTCCCGGCCAGAATGAAAATTTTCCCAAAATCCCCCTTGTGGGCGGCACAGGGCCGCTTTGGAAGGGAATCGCTGGAACAGTCCACTGCCGTCAGCCGGGGCAGCTCCCGGAACATCTGATATTCCAGGTCGTGGGGAATGCCGATATCCTCTATGCGGACCTCTCCGGCCTGCCCGGCCCCCGCCCCGGAGTACAGCCCCGGCTTGCCCCGGGTGAAGGTAACCGTCACACGGGCCTGCACTGCCTCTCCCAGGATCTCCCCAGTGTCCGCGTCCACTCCGGAGGGGACGTCGCAGGAGACCACAGGGCAGGACCGGCCGTTCATCAGCCGGACCGCGGTCAAAAACACCCCTGTCACCGGGCGGGTCAGTCCAACGCCAAAGAGACAGTCCACCATGCAGTCGCAGGTGGACAGCCAGGTGGTGATTTTCTGCTGCTCAAAGGTCAGACTGTATTCCAGGCTCTCCTGGCTGGCCGCGTCAACGGTAAAATCCTCCACCTCGCCCCCGGCTGCAAGAAGCTTCTCCTCCATAGCTCTGGCATCCGAGGTCATTTTGGCCCGGTCCCCCACCAGGAACACCCGAACATGATACCCCATCAGGTGACGGGCAGCGCCAATACCGTCCCCGCCGTTGTTGCCGGGACCGCAGAAGATGGCCACCCGTGGGGTACGGTCCTTGTTCCTGGAGGTGACGATTTTCTCCAGCTCTTTCCTCTGCCGCTTTTCCTCTGTGGTGGGCTCCCCGTCCGATTTGGAGCGGGCGAAGATGACGGCAGAGGAGAAGCTGCTATGCTTGGACCGCTCCTTGTCCACAACCTCCCGGACATGGACGGCCAGCCCCTGGGCGGCGTGCTCCATCAGCTCCAGGGAGGGGATGCCCCGCTCCTGGATGGCCCGGCGGTCCAGCTCCTTCATCTGTGCGGCGGTGGCTAAAGGTAACATGCTGGCGCGCTCCTTTCAAAACAACGCAAAATGAACCTCATGCAGGGCAAGGGCTCTGCCCTTGTCCTACACAACGGAACAGGGCATACCACATGAAAATGGCGGTTATTTCAAAAACCCGTTGACGATCTGCTCCTCGGCCTCCTTCTCGGTCAGCCCCAAGGTCATCAGCTTGATGAGCTGTTCCCCGGCGATCTTGCCGATGGCGGCCTCGTGGATCAGCTGGGCGTCCAGACAGTTGGCGGTGACCTCCGGGATGGCAGAGACCACCCCCTCGTCCATAATGATGGCGTCGCACTCTGAGTGGCCGTAGCAGGCGGCGTTGCCGTTGATCCGCGCCAGGAAAATCTGCCGGGACTTCTCCCGGGCCACAGAGCGGGAAATCACATTTGTGTGGCAGCCCTCTCCATTTAAGTCCACGGTAAAATCAGACTTGGCCAGCTGCTTGCCGTGGGTCATGACCTTCTCCCGGATAATCAGGGTCGCGTTGGGGCCCAGCCTGGCTGTGGTGGTACGGACGGTGGAGTCCACCCCCTTGATCTGGGTGGTCTCCATCTCCATATACCCCCCCTCCTCCATCTCGACAATGGTGGTGGGGTTCATGATGTTCTCCCCCAGGCCGTCCCCCTCTCCGTAATGGCGCTCCACATAGCGCACGCGGGCGTTTCTGCCCACGTAAAAGGTGTGGATACCCGAGTGCTCTGAGGTCTGCTCGCCGCAGTTGTGGATGCCGCAGCCGGCCACAATGGTGACGTCGCTGTCCTCACCGATGAAAAAATCGTTGTACACCATATCCTTCAGCCCGCTCACGCTGAGGACCACAGGGATGTGGACTGACTCGTTTTTCGTCCCTGGTCTGATGATAATGTCAATGCCGTCCTTGTCCGTTTTGGAGACAATGTCGATATTGGCCGTGGTGTTCCGGCCCGCCTTCTGGCCATTGGCCCGGATGTTATAGGCCCCCTCCGGCACCTCGTGGAGATCAGCCACCTGCTCCAGCAGACTCTTTTGTATCGCGTCCATGTCTAAGCTCCTCCTTTACCGCACCTTATCCGTCAGCGCCGAACACACCCCGGGTGCGCCCCCCAGCAGGGTGGGCAGAACGTCCTTTCGGGGGCCGTCGTTGATCACCTGGCCGTCGGCCAGGACAATGATTCGGTCGGCAATGTTCAGGATCCGCTCCTGGTGGGAGATGATGAGGATGGATCCGTTGATTTTCTTGTGCAGCTGTTCAAAAACCTGTATGAGATTGGAGAAGGACCACAGATCAATGCCCGCCTCCGGCTCGTCAAAGACGGACAGGGCCGTTCCCCGGGCCATAATGGTGGCAATCTCGATGCGCTTGAGCTCGCCGCCGGACAGGGAGGCGTCCACCTCCCGGTCGATATAGTCCTTGGCGCACAGGCCCACCTCAGACAGATAATTGCAGGCCTCCGGCACGCCGATGTCCTTTCCGCTGGCCAGGGTGATCAGGTCCTTCACCGTCAGCCCCTTGAAGCGCACCGGCTGCTGAAAGGCAAAGCTGATGCCCTTTTGGGCCCGCTCCGTGATGCTCAGACCGGTGATGTCCTCCCCGTTGAAGAGGATCCGGCCCTGGGTGGGGGTGAGGATTCCGGCAATCACCTTGGCCAGGGTGGATTTGCCGCCGCCGTTGGGGCCGGTGATGGCCACAAACCGCTCGCTGATAGTCAAGTCAATGTCGTGCAGGATGTCCTTGTGGTCGCCGTCCTGCTCCACGTTATAGCTGATGTGCTGTAATTCCAGCATGGGGATACCTCCCTTTATCTGCTCTCCGGCAGAAGGTCCGCCGGAGGACGTCTTACGATATTTTATCATAGAGTACCATTTTTGTCTATATTCTTCCCCCCTTTTCCTCAGAAAATTATCCGGGAAGGGAGGCACCGCACCAGTAAAAGCCGGTGCGGCAGCAAAGGTTTTGGGTAAATCATAGCATATTCCCTCTTGCATTACAAGACAATCTGTGATATAAATACCAGTAGTTCAAATGTGAAGAACGGGAAAATAGGGAATTTACCTCTCTTCAGAGAGGGCGGGCCGCCGGCTGCAAGCCCGCCTGAGACGGTTTTCCTTTGGTTCGCCCGGGAGCGGCCCCTGAGAGGGGGACGGCTTCTCCGCCGTTACCGGAGTAATGAGTGCGCGCCTGTGCAAAGCCGGCGCGAATGCGGGTGGTACCGCGGAGGGCTTGCCTTTCGTCCCCAATGTCAGGGGCGGAGGGCTTTTTTCTGTTCATCCGTCCCGGATTCATCCGGCAAACATGAAGAAAAGAGGTTTTGATTTTGAAACAGTTTCCCAAGCTGGCGGCGGTGCTGGCCGCTGTTCTCTCCCTGACTCTCCTGGCCTCCTGTCAGGGGGAGCCGCCCCACGCATCCGCCTCCTCCAATCCGGGCAGCTCTGACTCGAGCGGGGCTGCTTCCTCCGGCGGAGGAAGCGGAGCGGACTCCTCCGCTCCCCCCAGCGGAACGCTTTACGTTCTGATGTATCACCACTTTGTGAAAACCGGCCAGGAGTATAACGTCTGGACCCTCACCGACGACCGCTTCCGGGAGGACCTTCAGTGGCTCAGCGACCACGGCTACACCACTGTTCTGCCCAGCGAGCTGGCCGCCGGGGAGCCTCTGCCGGAGAAGGCGGTGATGCTCACCTTTGACGACGGGTATGACAGCAACTACTATCTGGCCTACCCTCTTTTAAAGGAGTACAACGCCAAAGCGGCCATCGCACTGATTACCGGCCACATAGAGAATCAGGACGCCTCCTTTCTCACCTGGGATATGTGCAGGGAGATGGTCCAGTCGGGCCTGGTGGAATTTGGCTCCCACACCCACACCCTCCACGGCAGCGAATATGGGGGCGTCAAGCGGGGGAAAGACGACACTCAGCCGGAATATGATCTGCGGGTCTTCCCCGACGTGCAGCGCAGCATCGACCTGATTGAGACCAATGTGGGAACAGAGGTGGGCTTTTTCGCCTATCCCCACGGGGACACCGATCCCTGGTTCGACGGTTATCTGCGGGAGCACTTTAACGTCTCGGTCACTACCCATCACGGCAGCCACGATCTGTCCCACGGCCTGTATGACATGAACCGCTGCAACATCTCCATGGAGGCCCCTGTCAGCAGCGTCCTGCCCGGGTGACCTTTTAAGAACAATCCAAATAAAGGAGTTTTATTGATGAAAGAACAGTTAGCAAAGATCAAGAGCGAGGCCCTGGCCGCCTTCGGAGCTGTGGCCACCCCCGCCGCCCTGGACGAGCTGCGGGTGAAATATCTGGGCAAAAAGGGGGAGCTCACCGCCGTTCTGAAGCAGATGGGCAAGCTGTCCGCTGAGGAGCGGCCCGCCATGGGCGCACTGGCCAACGAGGTCCGCTCCGCCCTGGAGGCAGCCATCGAGACCGCCTCCAAAAAACTGGAGGCCGAGGCCCTGGAGGAGCGGCTGAAGGCCGAGGCCATCGACGTCACCGTACCTGGCACGCCGGTGAAGCAGGGCCACAAGCACCCCATGTACAGCGCCCTGGACGAGATCAAAGATATCTTCGTGGGCATGGGCTTCACCGTTCTGGACGGCCCCGAGGTCGAGCTGGCCGAGCTGAACTTCGACCGCCTCAACGCCGAGGAGGGCCACCCCTCCAGGGATTGGAGCGATACCTTCTATTTCGACGGGGACAGCCGGGTGATGCTCCGCTCCCAGACCTCTCCCATGCAGGTCCGGGCCATGGACACCATGTCTCTGCC
>JAAVYL010000029.1 GCA_022791075.1 Lawsonibacter sp.
AACCCTTTGTCAACCAGAAACGGAAAAATTTTCTATGCTCCCTCCTGAAACCGCCGCAGGCCCTGATTCAAGGCGGCGGTCTCCCGCTTTTCCTTCAGCCGCAGGGCGTACCACATGCCCCCCAGTGAGCTCTCCAGGAAGAGGACCAGCACAAGAGCGCCCCACAGAGGGATACCGGGGAACCAGCGCAGCATCCAGCCGCAGCCGATGAAAATGACATTGGCCAAGGCAGCCCAGAGGACGATCCGTTTCCCCTCGGACAGCATATTTTTTCCGGAAGGAAATATGGCGGACTCCAGGCAGGCGAAGGCAAAGCAGGCCAGCAGCATTTCCAGTAAAATCAAAGTTTCTACGGTCCAGCTGCCCAGTAGAACATTGGCCAGCCCCTTAAAAGAGACAGCAGCCGAAAAATACAGGCCCATGCGGTATTTGGTATCGACACCCCAAAGATAAAATTTATTGAACTTTTCCATAGTTTCTCCTTTCTCACAGTCCCAGCCGTTCCCGCAACAGGGGCGCGTAACGCCGGGACACCATCAGCTTCTCTCCCGTCTCCAGGGTGGCCTGGATACGCCCCGCCTCCCGGCTGGCCAGGCTCCGGATGCGGTGGAGGTTGACCACTGCCGACTTACCCGCCCGGAAAAACCCCAGGGGACCGTAGCGGCTTTCCAGCTCCCCCAGGCCCAGGGCAGTCTGATAGATGGTCTGTCCGGTGTAGACAAAGACCCGGTCATCCACTGTCTCGCAGTACACCACCTCTTCCGGGGGGAGAAGGGTGGTCTGCCGGCTGTCGTCCCACACGCACAGCCGCTGCAGACCGGAGCGCAGCATGGACAGCACTCCCAGCATCTCCTCATCCAGGGCGGGACAGCGCAGAACAACCTCGTTCTCCGCCACATCCACATGCTCCACAGTGATTTTCATAGCTCTACCTCCTGTCCATGGACAGCATAAGCGTATCAAAGTCTGCGAGAAATAGCAAGTGCTGTGCCCCCAGGATGTATTTTTCAGGGGGCAAGGTGCAAAAAAGGGCCTCCCCGCCCGGAGAAGCCCCAGTATTAAAGGTAGTGATACCGCTCCCGGTACCTCCAGATCAGAAGGACCACTGTCAGGGCTCCCAAGGCATCGGCCACCACAACGGCCAGCCAGATCCCGTCCAGCTTGAAGAGCAGGGGCAAGAGAATGACCATCCCGCCCCGGAAGAGGAACAGACGCAGGAAGGAGATCAGCGCGGATACCGCCCCATTGCACAGCGCGGTGAAGAAGCCGGAGCCGTAAACCCCCACGCCGCAGAACAGATAGCTCAGGGCAAAGACACGAAAGCCATGAACCGTCATCTCCAGCAGCTCAGGGTTATAGCCCACATAGGCCATGGCCAGCGGCCGGCCCAAGAGCTCCGCCAGCACCACCATAGACACCGAGGCGGCGGCAATCACGGTGACGCTCTTTTGGAAGATGGACTTCAGTTCTCCCTCATTCCCCGCGCCAAAGTGGAAGCTCACAATGGGTCCGCTGCCCATGGAGAAGCCCAAAAAGACGGCGGCAAAGGCGAAGTCCACATACATCATCACCGAGTATGCCGCCACCCCCAGCTCCCCTACCATCCGCATCAGCTGAAGGTTGTAGAGGATGCCAATCAGGGAGGCGGACAGGTTGCTCATCAGCTCGGAGGAGCCGTTGACACAGGCATTTTTCAGCTCCCGCCAGTAGAGCTTTGTGGCGCACAGACGCAGGGTCCCCAAGGGGGGGCGGAGAAAGAAGAGCAGGGGAAGCACGCCTCCCACGCCATAGCCCAGAACCGTGCCCCAGGCCGCTCCGGCAATCCCCATATTCAGCGGGCCCATAAACAGATAATCCAGGGCGATATTGGTAACCCCGGAGGCCAGAGAGAAGAACAGCCCGATCTTGGGCAGCTCCGCCGTGACGAAGAAGGTCTGGAAGGAAATCTGGAGCATAAAAACAAAGCTGCCCCCCAGCACCACTGAGCCGTAGGCCAGACAGTCCTCCATGAGCAGGTCGCTGGCCCCCACCAGCCGGGCCAGGGGCTCTACAAAGAGGAGAGAGAAGGCTGACAGCGTCACCCCCAAGCCCAGCACGCACAGGATAATCATGGTAAAATAGCGATTGGCCAGCTCCTGCTTGCCCTCCCCCATGGTACGGGCTACAATGGCGCTGCCGCCGGCGCCCAGCATAAAGCCAACTGCACCCACAATCATCGCCACAGGGAACATGATATTCACTGCTGACAGGGCATTTTCTCCAATCAGGTTGGAGACAAACAACCCGTCCACCACACTGTATACCGAGGTAAAAATCATCATGGAGATGGACGGCAGGGTGAAGCGAAGCAGCTTGCCATATGTGAAGTGGTCGGATAATTTGATTGCCATAAAAATTATTCCTCCTGGGATGAATTCAAAAGCCGGTCCGCGCCCCGGTGCAGCAGGGCGAGATACCGGCGCTCCAGAGCCAGCAGACCGGCCCGCTCCTCCTCCGTCATACCGAGGAAGGCCTGTCTCTCCACCTCCAGGGCGGGGCGGATGGCCCGGTCTGTCAGGGCCCGGCCCTGTTCAGTGAGCTGGAGATACTTTTTCCGCCCCGGCCCGTCGATAAAGCGCACGTGGCCCAGCTGCTCCAGCTGCTTCAGAGCGGAGTTGATGGTCTGCTTGCTCAGGGAGAGCGTGCCGACGATGTCTGTCTGGGTAACGGGACCAGGGGCGGTCTCGATGGCGTACAGCGCCCAGAAAGCCGCCTCAGCCAGCCCGGAATGCCGGGCCATGCGGCGGTAGACATCCTCCTCCGCCTTATACATGCGGTTGACTTCGGTGATAAACCGCTGAAACGTCAGCTTCTCCATATCAGGTCCCCCAAACAGTATATGTCCGAAATCAGACTTTCCACAGTCTAGTCTGATTTCGGACATTTGTCAAGGCCTTTTACAAAATTTTAACTTCTCAATGGCTCCGCTTCAGGTCCATACCGGTCCTCTCCTGTTCTGTTTGTTCAGACCGGCCTTCCCCCGCGGCAACGCTCATACCGCAAGCCCCACTGCAATATCAAGGATACGGGCGGCCGCGGCCTCTTTGGACATGAGGGGCAGCTCCTCCATCCCCGTCCGGGTGATAACGGTCATCACATTGGTATCGGTACCGAACCCGGCCCCGGCCACCTTCAGGTTATTGGCGCAGATCATATCCAGATTCTTCCTCTCCAGCTTGGCCCGGCTGTTCTCCACCATATCCCGCGTCTCCATGGAGAAGCCGCACAGCACCTGGCCCGGGCGGCGGTGCTCGCCCAAATGCTTTAAAATATCCTGGGTGCGCTTGAGTGGGATGGACAGGTCCGCGTCCTTCTTTTTCAGCTTGTCACCGGCATACTGGACGGGGGTGTAGTCGGCCACGGCGGCGGCCTTGAAGATGAAGTCGGCCCAGTCCTGGCGGGCGGACACAGCCTCAAACATCTCCTGTGCGCAGCGCACATTCTCCACCTCCACAAAGGGGGGCGGCGCAATGGAGGTGGGTCCGGAGACCAGCACCACCTGAGCGCCCCGGAGCATGGCCACTTTGGCCAGGGCATAGCCCATTTTTCCCGTGGAGTGGTTCGTCAGATACCGCACCGGGTCCAGGGCCTCCTGCGTGGGTCCGGCGGTAACCAGAATATGTTTCCCCGCCAAATCGTGGGGCAGGGCGATCCGGCGCAGGATATGCTGGAGGAGCTGCTCCGGCTCAGGCAGCTTCCCCGCCCCCACAACCCCGCAGGCCAGCCGGCCGGAGGAGGGGGCGATCACCTCCCAGCCATATTTGCGCAGGACATTCAGGTTCTCCTGGGTCACCGGATTTTCAAACATTTTGGTGTTCATGGCCGGGGCAATGAGCTTGGGGCAGGCGCAGGCCAGCACCGTGGTGGTGAGCATGTCGTCGGCCAGACCGTGGGCCAGCTTGGCGCACACGTTAGCTGTGGCGGGCGCAATCATCACCAGGTCCGTCCGGTCGGCCAGGGCGATGTGCTCCACCTGATGGGCAAAATTCCGGTCGAAGGTGTCCACCATACACCGGTTTCCCGTGAGCTGCTCAAAGGTGAGGGGGGCGATAAACTCCGTGGCGTGGGCGGTCATCACCACCTCCACATGGGCATGGAGCTTCACCAGGGCGGAGGCCAGCGCCGCCGCCTTATAGGCGGCAATCCCCCCTGTAACCCCCAGCAGAATGGTTTTTCCTTTTAACATGGTCGGTTCCTCCCGGCCCCCTCGTCAAAGGGGGTCTCCTTCGCTTTTCTGTCAGTATACCGTTTTTCTCCCCCGCTGTAAAGCCATAAAGTTTTTTCTTGCATATTGCCTCGGTATCCTGTATAATAAGCGGCTGAGAGGGCGGGGACCACCCGTGCCCTCGTCCTCTTAATAATGCGCTGCATCCGCAAAATGGCGGAGCGGCAGCAGGAGGTAATTTTTATGAAAACCCGTAAGCACGACACCCGCTGGATGGTGGGGGTAGCCATGATGGCCGCTATTGTGGTCCTGTTGGCCAACACCCCCCTGGGACTGATCCCAACCCCCATCATCAACGCCACCACCACCCACATCCCGGTGATTCTGGGCGCCATCCTCTTTGGTCCCCTGGCCGGGGGAATCCTGGGCGCCACCTTTGGCGTCTGCTCCATGATCAGCAACACCTTTGCGCCCAAGGTGCTCTCCTTCGCCTTTTCTCCCTTCCTGGCGGTCAGCCTGCCCGGGTCGCTGAAGGCGGTTTGGATCTCCGTCGGCTGCCGGATGATGATCGGTGTTGTGGCCGGCTGGCTGTGGATCGCGCTGAAGAAGGTCCGGGTCAACGACCTGATTGCCCTGCCCGTTGCGGGCTTTGTGGGCTCTATGACCAACACTGTGTTTGTCATGGGCAGCATCTATTTCCTGCTCCGGCCTGAGTACGCCGAGGCTATGGGTGTGGGCATTGAGGCGGTGCTGGATATGGTTCTGGGCATTATCACCGGCTCCAGCGTGCTGGAGGCTATTGTGGCTCTGGTGCTGGTCACTGCCATCGGCAAGGTACTGCTCCATGTGCCCTATCTGCGTCCCGGCGCTCAGCCCAGCGGAAACTAAAAAAGAGAGTACAGGTGAGCGGCTATGCTCCTGGCCATAGACATCGGCAACACCAATATCGTCATCGGCGGCATTGAAGACGGAAAAATCGCCTTTGAGGCCCGCATTGCCACCGACCGCATCAAGACCTCTGACCAGTACGGCGCGGAGATCAAAAGTATGCTCAGCCTGTTTGACGTCCGCCCTGGCGACATCCAGGACTGCATCATCTCCTCCGTTGTGCCCCCGGTATTCAACTCGGTGCGCACCGGCGTTATGAAGGTCATTGGAAAGCAGCCCATGGTGGTCGGGCCCGGCGTCCGAACAGGGCTGAATATCCTGATGGACAACCCCTCTCAGGTGGGCAGCGACCGCATTGTAATTGCCGTGGCCGCTCTGGCGGAGTATGAACCTCCCCTCACCCTTCTGGACCTGGGCACCGCCACCACCATTGAGGTGGTGGGCAAGGGGGGCACCTATCTGGGGGGCTGCATCATCCCCGGAGTCCGGGTGTCTCTGGAGGCCCTCACCTCCCGCACCGCCCAGCTGCCCGGCATCAGTCTGGACTGCCCCAGGCGGGTAATCGGCAAAAACACCGTGGACTGTATGCGCAGCGGCATCATGTATGGTACCGCCGCCATGCTGGACGGGATGCTGGACCGGGTGGAGGAGGAGCTGGGCTTCTCCACCACAGTGGTAGCCACAGGGGGAATGGCTCAGTTTATCGTCCCCCTGTGCCGCCGGGAGATCCGGCTGGAGCGGGACCTGCTCCTCAAGGGGCTGAATATCATTTATCAAAAGAATCAGAGAAAGTAAAACATACGCCTTGACAACCTCTCCGCTTTTGCATATAATTGACCGGACAAAGGCCATGCGGAGGAGGAGTATCCCGCCTGCGGACTTTCAGAGAGGGGACGGACGGTGCAAGTCCCCAGTCCCGGCGGAGGAAGGTGGCTTCCGCGCCCCGGCACCGAAGGAGACGGTAAGTGCCGGCGGGTCCTCCCGTTACCGAGGAAGAGAGTGTCCCCTTGGGGAAATTCAGGTGGTCCCGCGGTTTTATAATCGCCCTGAGCCAAACCGGCTCGGGGCGTTTTTTGTGAGGTGATCAGGTGTTTATCATTCAGACAGAAATTGATCAAAAGGCCATGACAGCTCTGGCCGCAATGACCCGAAAGGTACTGCGCCGGGGCCGGAACGGGCCGGTGCGCAGGTTCGCCTGGTGCGTGGTCATTGCAGAGCTGGTTCTGACCGTCCTCTTTCTCCGGGCCGGGGTGGACGGCTGGCCGGTCAATTTGCTGATGGCCCTCATCATGCTGGCCTGTATCCTGGGGGAGGACTATGTAAACGGCGTAATGGCTCTGCGCCAGGTGCTCCCCTCCGGCCGGGCGGTGAACGCAACCTTCAAGGATGACGGCTATGTTCACCGCACCCAGTCCGGCGAGAGCCAGTGGCCCTACCGGCAGATTCAGTATATCGTTGAGAGCGACGATTACTTCGCCCTCCTTCTGGACAAGACACACGGCCAAATATATGACAAAAAGGGCTTTTCCTGGGGCAAGCCGGAGGAGTTCCGGGAGTTCATCCAGAGGAAAACCGGGCTGAAGGTTCAGAAGGTCCGGTATACGCCGGTCCAGCTAAAGGCCAAGACAGGAAAAGGCGCAAAGAAGGAGACGGCTGAAAAAACCGGGACGGGAGACAGAGGGTAAGCACAATGATTTTTCATGTGGAGCAGGACGGCCTTTTTTCCTTTGGCCTGCTTTGGGAATACGGACGTGTGCTGGGCCGCAGCCGGAGGAGGACGCTTTTGGGAAAGCTGCTGCTGTTCCCCGGCGCGTGGGTGCTGTTCATGGGCGTCACCTTCACCGTCGGCATGGTCACTGTGGCCTGGGAGCCCCTCACCCCGGACGAGGAGCTGGGGATGCTGGTCATGGTGCCGCTGACCCTGGTGCTTCTGCTGTGGGGCTTGAGCTGGTGCGGAATCAGCCGCCTCCCCGCCGCCCTCTTCCGGCTGGAGAAGCTGCGCAGGGCACAGATGGACGCCCGCTTCTACCCCAACCGCCTGGAGGAGGCCGGCAGCTCCTTCCGGACGGAGTACCCCTATCAGTCGGTTTGGAACGTCTATGAGGGCAGGCGGGCCTTTTTCCTCTGCCTGGAGACGCACCGTCTCATCATCCTGCCAAAAAAATGTTTTACTCTGGGAGAGCCAGACGCCTTCCGCCGGTTTATGGACGAGAAATGCGGAAAGCCTGTCAATATGCTGTAGAAAAGCAACTTTAATCACAAAGGAGATTCAACATGAAAAAAGAACTGCCCAAGGTTTATGAGCCCCAGGAGGTGGAAGCCCGCATCTATGAGACCTGGGAGAAAAACGGATGCTTCAAGGGCCATCGGGACCCCAAGCGGAAGCCCTTTACCATTGTCATGCCGCCCCCCAACGTGACGGGCCAGCTGCACATGGGCCACGCCATGGACTGCACCCTTCAGGACATTCTCATCCGGTTCAAGCGGATGCAGGGCTATTCCGCCTTGTGGCTCCCCGGCTGTGACCACGCCGGCATTGCCACCCAGGCCAAGGTGGAGGAGAATCTCCGGGAGAACGAGGGACTCAGCCGCTATGACCTGGGCCGGGAAAAGTTCCTGGAGCGGGTGTGGGACTGGAAAAACAAATACGGCGCCCGCATTGTGGAGCAGCAGAAGAAGATGGGCGTCTCCTGCGACTGGGAACGCTCCCGCTTCACCATGGACGAGGGGCTTTCCAGAGCGGTCCGTCATGTGTTTGTCAGCCTCTATGAGAAGGACCTGATTTACAAGGGCTCCCGGATCATCAACTGGTGCCCCCACTGCGTCACC
>JAAVYL010000030.1 GCA_022791075.1 Lawsonibacter sp.
GGACACCGGCCTGGGCCGGGAGGGCTACTCCATCATCGGCCAGGGCAGGATTGACGAGATACTGTCGGTAAAGTCGGCCGACCGCCGGGAGGTCTTTGAGGAAGCGGCAGGCATCTCCCGCTTCCGCCACCGGAAGGAGGAGGCGGAGCGCAAGCTGGAGCGCACCGACGAGAACCTGGTGCGCATCAACGACAAGATATCCGAGCTGGAGCTCCAGGTGGAGCCTCTGCGGGAGCAGAGCGAGAAGGCAAAAAAATTTCTGATTCTCCGGGACGAGCTCCGGGGGCTGGAGATCTCGGTCTGGCTGGACACGCTGGAGCGCCTCCGGGCCAACAGCATCCGGCTGGAGGCGGAGTACCAGGAGGCCGTCCGCCGGAGGGAGGAGGTCAGGATTGCGCAGGAGAAGGCCTACGCCGCCGCCGAGCGGTACTCCCAGGAGATGCGGAACAGAGACGTGGAGGCCGACCGCCTGCGCTTCGAGATGCAGGGCCGGCAGGCCCGGGCCAACGAGCTGGAGTCCTCCGTCGCCGTTTTGAAGAGCAGCATCCAGCACAACCTGGAGTCCGCCCAGCGCATCCAGGCCGACCTGGAGCAGCAGGAGGGCCGGGAGGGCTCCCTGTCAGAGCAGATTGCCCAGCGCAGGGAGCGTCTGGCCGAAATTGAGGAGCAGCTGGCCGAGGGCCGGTCCGCCCTGGCGGACAGGAGCAGAGAGGCGGAGGAGGCCGCCCGCTCCGTGGGGGACCTGGCCCGGGAGCTGGAGGAGCTGCGCAGCCAGGCGGACGTAGGGGCCGCCGGGGCCGCCGAGGCCAAGGCCCTGCTGTCCGCCCTGGCCGCCGCCGCCCAGGAGGTCATGGACCGGGACGAGACCGTCCGCCGGGAGGCCAACGAGCTGGAGGCGCGTCTGGAGGAGGCCCAAAAGGAATCCCGCGCCGCCAGGCGCCGATACGATGACGCGCTGGAGGAGCGGGACGGGGTGAAAAACGTCATCCAGGGCTATCAGCTGCGGATGGACGCCCGGAAAAAGAGGTGGGACCAGGCCAGGGACGCCCACATGAAGCTCCAGATGGAGGAGAACGCCCTCGTCTCCAGAATAAAGCTCCTCACCGAGATGGAGAAGGACCACGAGGGCTATATCAAGGCGGTCAGACTGGTGATGAACGAGGCCCAGCGGGGCGCCCTGCAGAATATCCACGGTCCTGTGGCCGGCCTGCTGAAGGTCCCCGACCGGTATACCGTCGCCATTGAGACCGCCCTGGGCCCGGCCATGCAGAATCTGGTGGTGGACCGGGAGGAGGACGGCAAGGCTGTCATCCAGTACCTGAAGCGCCGGGACGGTGGGCGGGCCACCATCCTGCCCCTCAGCGCCATCCGGCCCGGCTCCCTCCGGGAGGAGGAGGCCCTCAGCCGGGAGCCCGGCTTTGTGGGGATCGGGGACCGGCTCATCTCCTTCGACCCCAGATATCAGAACGTATTTTCCAACCTGTTGGGCCGGGTGGCTGTTATGGAGAGCATTGACCACGCCATCGCCGCCGCCCGGAAATACGGCTATAAATTCCGCATTGTCACCCTGGACGGCCAGGTGCTGAACACCGGCGGGTCCATGACCGGCGGCTCGGCCAACCGCAGCGCGGGAATTTTGAGCCGGGCCAACGAGCTGGAGCGGCTGAGCAGCCAGCTGGACGGCGTCCGTGCCCAGGTGGCGGAGGGGGCGAAGGTCCTGGCCGGGGCGGAGCGGGAGTCCGCCGCTGCCGCCTACGAGCTGGAGACCGCCCAGGCTCAGCTGCGCCAGTGGGAGGACGCCATTTTGAAGGCGGAGGGGGAGCTGTCCCGCCGCCGGAGCGTGGCCGCCGAGCTGGAGCGCCAGCGGGAGGGCCAGCAGGAGGAGCTGGAGCAGCTGAAGACCCGGGCTGCCCGGATTGAGACTGACACCCAGGCGGCCCGTGCCCGCATCCAGACCCTGGAGGGGGAGGCTGCCGCCCTGAAGAGTGAGGCGGAGGGCAAGGCCCGTGGGCAGACCGAGGTTCAGGAGCGGTCGGCCCGTATCGCCCGGGAGGCGGCTGCCCTCACCGCCGCCCAGGCCGCCCTGGAGGCGGAGCGGGAGGCCACCCGGTCCGGTCTGGCCGAGCTGGAGGAGCTGAAGGCCAGCATGGCCGGCGACCGGGACCAGAGCCGGGCGCTGATGGCGGACTGCCAGCGAAAAAATGAGGATTTTACCCGGGAGATTGAGGAAAAGGAGGCCGTCCTGGCCGCCCTCCGGGAGGAGAGCCGGGACCAGAGCGAGGCCATTACCCGGCTGAACCAGGAGAAAATCGACCTGGAGGGCCAGCGGGTCAAGGCCACGCGGGAGAGCCAGTCCCTCAACGAGGAGCTGCTGCGCACCGAGGGGGAGGTCTCCCGGCTGGAGCAGAAAAAGGTGTCTGCCTCCATGGAGGAGAAACAGATTCTGGACAGGCTCTGGGAGAACTACGAGCTCAGCCACGAGGCTGCCCGCCAGCAGCGGGTGGAGATTGAGTCGGTTCCCAAGGCCAGCCGCCGCATCGCGGAGCTGAAGCGGGCGGTCTCCGCCCTGGGCCATGTAAACGTGGGGGCTATTGAGGAGTTCCAGCGGGTCAACGAGCGGTATACCTATCTCACCGACCAGCGGGACGATGTGGACCGGGCCAAAAAGGAGCTGGAGGAGATCATCTCCGCCATCACCGCCGAGATGAAGTCCATCTTCCAGCGGGAGTTTGCCACCATCAACGAGGCCTTCGGCCAGACCTTTGTGGAGCTCTTCGGCGGCGGCAGGGCCACCCTGGAGCTGGAGGACCCGGAGGATATCCTCAACTGCGGCATCGAGATCAAGGTCCAGCCCCCGGGGAAGGCGCTGAAGATCATCACCCTTCTCTCGGGCGGCGAGAAGGCCTTTGTGGCCATCGCCCTGTACTTTGCCATTTTGAAGGTCCGGCCCACCCCCTTTGTGGTGATGGACGAGATCGAGGCCGCCCTGGACGACAGCAACGTGGCGCGGTTCGCCCACTATATGCGCGGCATGTCCGCGAAAACGCAGTTTATCGTCATCACCCACCGCCGGGGCACCATGGAGGAGGCCGACGTGCTCTACGGTGTCACCATGCAGGAGCAGGGTGTGTCACGGATGCTCACCATCAATTTGAACGATGTGGAGAAGGAGCTGAATATCCGCTGAAGCCGGTCATGGTCTGGAAGAACTGCCAGACCAGAAAGACGCCGGCGGAAAAGTCCGCCTGGTTCTGCAGGGCATTGGCGTGGTTGATTGCGTCCTCCAGCTTGAGGAAGAGGCTGTGCACATGGGGGTCGGACACTGCGTCGCACTCCTGCCAGACCTGCCGGAGGTAGGCCTCCCGCTCATATTTTTCTGGCATTTGCTGATAAAACTGGTATGATAGGGTATGAAGCTCAGCGGTGCTGTAGAGCATTTCCAAGATGTTGAAGTTCATAGTTAAGATCACTCCTTGATGACAGGATTATTCATATTATACATGAAACTTTTCGTCAAGTCAAGAGTTCGGAGGATTTATGAGCAAATTTTCTGATTCCCTAAAAGAAATACGCAAAAGTTCTGGTAAAAAACAACGTGAAGTTGCAGAATATTTAGAAATCAATATTCGGACATATCAATACTATGAGGGCGGACAAAATGAACCATCCATTCCTCAGCTCATCAAGCTGGCGGACCTTTTCATGGTCAGCCTGGACGAGCTGGTGGGCCGGGACTGGATTGGCCGCTGAGGCAGAATTCCCCAGTCACCGCCTGGCGGCGGGGGGATTTTGTTAATGAGACAGGAGGTCCAATGTGAACGAAAACAAGAAACAATCCGGCGACTGGAAAATGATTATTGGGGGTATTGCCCTCATTATCGTGCTGTTTATGGGGGTAAAGCTTCTCTTCTGGGGCCTTGAGGCGGCCATTCCTCAGAACCGCCTGAACAGTCCGCCGCCCGTCTCGGCCAGTCAGAGCCCCCCGGCGGGGAGCGGGGGAGAGGAGACCGCCCCCAGCTTCTGCATCCACTGCGGCAGGGCTCTGCCCGAATCCTTCCAGTGGGGGCAGTTCTGCCCCTGCTGTGGGGAGAAAATGGAGGGAGGAAAGTGAAATGTCATTGAGAGGGAAGCAATACCTTTCGCTTGCGGTCATGGCGGCGGGCTTCCTGATGATTTGGATGCTTCGAGGCTGGCTGGCTGTGCTGGGGCTGCTTGTGGCTTTGGCTGGGGTGGTGCTGGGCCTTCTGGTGCTCCGCTGTCCCTCATGCGGCTCGCCGCTGTGGCCCCACCCGGGGCAGTTCTGCAGGCACTGCGGCGCGAAAATCGAATGGAATAAGAAGGGAAACTAGACCATGGGTTTTTTTGACAAGCTGAAAAAGATCAACATTTTCGCCGGCTTCGGCTCTGAACTGACCGACGACTTCTATGACGAGCTGGAAGAGTCGCTGATTCTGGCGGACACCGGCATGGACGTGACTCTGGAGCTGGTGGAGGAGCTGCGCCGCCGGGTGAAGGAGGAGGGGGTCAAAACCATAGAGGGGGCCCGGGAGGTAATGGTCCGGGTCATTGCCGGCGCCCTCAGCGCCGGGGAGGCGTCCCTGAATCTGTCCACCCGCCCCTCCGTGGTGCTGTTCATCGGGGTGAATGGGGTGGGGAAGACCACCACCATCGGCAAGATCGGCCATCAGCTGCGTGCGGAGCGGAAAAAGGTCCTGTTCTGCGCGGCTGACACCTTCCGTGCCGCCGCCGCCGACCAGCTGGCCATCTGGGCCGACCGGGCCGGGGTGGACATCATCAGGCAGCAGGAGGGGGCGGACCCCGCCGCCGTGGTCTTCGACGCCATGTCCGCCGCCCGGGCCCGGCAGTCCGACGTGGTGCTGGTGGATACCGCGGGCCGGCTGCACAACAAGCAGAACCTGATGAACGAGCTGAACAAGATCTCCCGGGTCATCGACCGGGAGCTGCCCGGCTGCGCCCGGGAGACCCTCCTGGTCCTGGACGCCACCACCGGCCAGAACGGCCTCATCCAGGCCAGGCAGTTCAAGGAGGCGGCAGGGATTACCGGCATCGTCCTCACCAAGCTGGACGGCACCGCCAAAGGGGGCATTGCCATTGCCATCGCCAGGGAGCTGGGGGTCCCGGTGAAGTACGCCGGGGTGGGCGAGGGCGTCAGCGACCTGCGCCCCTTTGACGCGCAGGAGTTCGCCCAGGCGCTGATCTGAGCCTGAGCCAAAAATTAGTTTGGTGTAATGATCCTGAAGACTGCCATTAAGATGCTGGCGCAGGAGATTGCCGAGCTGAAGAAGGCGCAGTAAAAATTTAATCAATTCTTCATAGACACACAGAGAAAATATGGTAGAATAAGGGGGAAAGCTGTATGAAGCTGGTACTGGCCAGCAAGAATGAAAAGAAGCTGGCAGAGATGAACGATATTCTGTCCCATCTGGGGATTGAGGTCTGCTCAGAGGCGGAAGCCGGGGTGGACCTGGAGGTGGAGGAGACCGGGACCACCTTTGAGGAGAACTCTCTGCTCAAGGCCAGGGCGGTGATGGAGGCCAGCGGGCTGCCCGCCATTGCCGACGACTCGGGGCTGTGCGTGGACTGTCTCAACGGGGCTCCGGGGGTATACTCCGCCCGATACGGCGGCGGAGAGCTGAGCGACGAGGAGCGGTACCGGCTGCTGCTGAACAACATGCGGGGGCAGATGACCCGGGCGGCCAAGTTCGTGTCGGTGATTACCTGCTGCTTCCCCAATGGAGACGTGCTCTCCGCCCGGGGGGAGTGTCCCGGTACCATCGCCTACGCTCCTATGGGGGAGGGCGGCTTCGGCTACGACCCGGTGTTCTTCGTCCCGGAGCTGAAAAAGACCTTTGCCCAGCTCGCGCCCGACGAAAAAAACGCCATTTCCCACAGGGGAAAGGCCCTGGAGGCGTTTAAAGAAAAACTGGAGGAGTATCTGAACGGCATGTAGGGGCGGTCTGTGGCCGCCCGTATGAAGCTCACAGAGATCCGGCGGGCGGCTACAGGCCGCCCTGCAGAAACCATCGAAAACGAGGAATTTTATGGATTTGACAAGCAAGCAGAGGGCCCAGCTGCGTGGGCTGGCCAACAGCATCGACACAATTTTGATTGTAGGCAAGGAGGGCATTGGGGACAACCTGGTCAAGCAGGCGGATGACGCGCTGAAGGCCCGGGAGCTGATTAAGGGGAAAGTTTTGGAGAACTCCCTCCTCTCCCCCCGGGAGGCGGCGGAGGCGCTGGCTCCCCTGACCCGGAGCGAGGTGGTCCAGGTGATCGGAACAAAATTCGTGTTGTACCGTCCGAGCCATAAGAAGGACAAAAAGGATCGGATTGTGCTGGTGCAGGACAAGAAGCGGTCCCGGAGCTAACTCCCCTGCGGCGGGGGTGTATGGGCGCGGCCCTGTGAAATTTTCATTCTGAATTGGGAGTGTCAGCTATGAAAATCGGAATTTATGGCGGAACCTTCAACCCGCCCCACCTGGGGCATCTGGCGGCTGCCCAGGCGGCCGTCGGCGCACTGGGCCTGGACAGGCTGTTCATTGTCCCGGCCTCCATCCCGCCCCACAAGGAGCTGCCTGGAGACACACCAGGCCCGGAGCACCGGCTGGCCATGGCGGAGAAGATGGCGGACGCCCTGCTGATGCCCCAGGTGGTGCAGCTGTCCCAAATGGAGCTGAACCGGAAGGGGAAGAGCTACACCGCCGACACCCTGGCGGCCCTCCGCGAGGAATACCCGGAGGCGGAGCTGTGGCTGCTTATGGGGACGGACATGTTCCTCACCCTCCACCGCTGGTACGAGCCGGAGAGGATTTTAAATCTGGCCGGGATCTGCGCCTTTGGCCGGACCGAGGAGGACGGGGAGGAGGTGTTTGCCCCTCAGAGGGAGTATTTGGAAAAAAACTTCCCCGGGGCGAGGATCACCACCATCACCCTGCCCGATCTGGTGGACGTGTCCTCCACCCGTCTGCGGGAGCTGCTGGCCAGGGGAGAGGGCAGGGACTATCTCCACCCCGCGGTCTACGGCTACATTCTGATGAACCGCCTGTATGGCACCTGCGCCGACTTGAAGCACCTGGACATCCCTGAACTGCGGGCCTGCTCATACTCCATGGTGATGCAGAAGCGGGTGCGGCACATCCGGGGCACCGAGGAGGAGGCGGTCCGGCTGGCCCGGCGCTGGGGAGCCGACGAAGACCACGCCCGCCGGGCGGGCATCCTCCACGACTGCACCAAGTATCTGGAGCTGGAGGAGCAGCTGGAGCTGTGTGAAACATACGGCGTGGAGCTGGATGAGCTGGAGCATCGTGCGGTAAAATTACTCCATTCCAAGACGGGGGCGTGTATTGCCCGGCACGTTTTTGGGGAACCTGATGAGGTATTTGACGCCATCTTCTGGCACACCACGGCCAAGGAGAACATGACGACACTGGAAAAAATTCTGTATGTGGCCGACTACATGGAGCCGAACCGGACCTTCGAGGGGGTGGAGCGGCTGCGCCGGCTGGCCTACAGCAACCTGGACGCCGCCCTGCTTCTGGGGGTGGAGACCACCATCCAGGAGATGAAGGACCGGAGTTTACCGGTCCACCAGAGCACCCTTCGGGCCCAGGCCTGGCTGCGGGAGCGGGGAGTGACAACAGAGGAGTAATGCTATGAGCAAATATAACAGCCGCGGCGGCAAGCGGGAGGCCCCCGGCGGGGGTTCTCTGTGGGGGAGATACCGCCTCTGGGTGGCCGGACTGAGCCGGGGGGCCCGCATCCGCTACCGTCTGTGTCAGGTGCTGGCGGTGCTGGCAGTGGCGGCGGCGGGCCTGACGCTGTATCTGAGGTCGTGGATCCGGCTGCCCACTGTGCCCGAAGTGCCCAGCCCTCCTCCCGTTGTGGACATCGGCAGCGGCTCACAGGCGCCGCCCGACGTGGGATATGAGGGAGCGGAGCTGCCCGATGTGATGCTCAGCGGCCGGAAGGAGGGGTATTACACCTTCCTCCTGGCCGGGCAGGACACCAGCAGCGGCGCCACCGACACCATGATCCTCATCACCTACGACACGAAAGGACAGGCCATCAGTGCCATCAGCCTCCTGCGGGACACAATGGTGAACACCAGCGCCAAACGGGGCGCTCAGAAGCGGCTGAATGTAGTCTTTGCCCGAAACATGGGGGACCGAAGCCTTCCGGACGGGAAGCGGGTGGAAAACGGCATGAACGCCCTGCGCCAGGAGGTGGGCAAGCTCACCGGCATCTACCCTGACTTCTATATCCTGGTGGAGTGGGAGGCCATCGGCCGTCTGGTGGAGGCCATCGGCGGCGTGGAGTTTGAGGTCCCCTTCGACATGAACTATGATGACGATATTCAGGACCTGCACATCCACCAGAAGGCGGGGCTGCGGCTGCTCAACGGCCGGGACGCCATGGAGGTCCTCCGCTTCCGGAAAAACAACGACGGGACCCACAAGCTGGGGGACGCGGGGCGCACCCAGATCCAGCGGGACTTTCTGACCGCGGTGCTGAAAAAGTGCCTGACCCCTGAAATCCTTCTGAAGCTGCCCGCCCTGGCCCAGATTTTTGTGGACAATGTAAACACCGACCTGACCCTGGGAAATATTCTGGCCTTCGCCCAGCTGGCCGTGGGGATGGACACAGAGCAAAACGTCAAATTTGCCGCCATGCCCTATACCGACACATACTATGACGAGGCCTCCCTGGCGCTGGTCAAGCAGGACGAGCTGCTGGAGCTGCTCAACGACGGCTTCAACCCCTATCAGGGTGTGATTGGGGAGGATGACCTGCAGCTGATGTACCGCAGGAGCGGAGGCGGCTACGGTGTGACCAACGGGACCCTGGCCGACCCGGCAGTGGGCCGGGGAGCTGCGAGCCCGAGCAAGCCCCAGAAGCCGGGCGGGGGAGACAACGCGGGCGGCAGCCCGGGGGGAGAGGCCGCCCCGGAGCAGAGCGGCGGAGAGGAGGCGCCTTCCGGCGTGATCTCCATCGACCCGGCGGAGGTTTTTCCCGCGGCATAAGAAACGTATCCGATACCGGCGAGCATAATAAAAACAGAAAGGAGACAACCGGATGGAATCCTATGATCTGGCAATCCTGCTGGCCAAGGCGCTGGACAGCAAAAAGGGGGGCGACGTCAAGGTGCTGAGGACGGAGGGGGTCACCACCCTGGCGGACTACTTTGTCATCTGCACCGCCACCTCCAACACCCAGGTGAAGGCCATGTCTGATGCCTGCGAGGAGGCGGCGGAGCGGAACGGCGAGCGGGCCCACCACATTGAGGGCCACCGGGGAGGGGCCTGGCTGCTCATGGACTTCTCCGCAGTGGTGGTCCACGTCTTTACCGACGAGGCCCGTAAATTTTATGACCTGGAGCGGCTCTGGAGCGACGCCGAAGAGGTTGACGTCTCCGCCCTTCTGGGCAGGGAATAGAAAAAAGCCCCCTGGAGGGGGCTTTTTTTATGCTCCGCGGATGACCCGCAGGGCCTTTTGCTGATTGATCACATGGCTGACCCGGTGACTGCCGCCGAACTCCCCGTCCACCGTCCAGGGGATCTCCTGCCCGCAGGTGAAGGTGAGCTCCCGGGCCTGAAACTGGACCAGGGCGCCGGAGCGGTCCGCGGGGGAGAGGTTGACCAGGGCCTGGAGTCCGTCGGTGAGGTCGGCCAGGCTGAGGGGCTTTTTCACCAGTGTGACCTCAAACAGGCCGTCGTCCAGCACCACCTGCTCGGCCTTGGGGGGCTTGAGCCCTCCAATGGAGTGGGCGTTGCTCACCATGCCGAAGAAGAAGTCGTCCTCCAGCACCTGGCCGTCGTACTCCACCCGGATGGGGTAGGGGGCGATGGTGGGCAGGGAGGCGATTCCCGCAAAGATGTAGGCCAGGTGGCCAAAGGTATTTTTCAGGTCCTGGGGGGTGTCGTAGGCCACCTTGGTAAAGGCGCCGAAGGCGGCCACATAGACAAACGGCCTGTCGTTGAGCAGACCGATATCCATGGGGAAGGGAACCCCCGTGCCCCCGGCCACCACGGCGGCCTCCCGGGGCTTTTTGGGCAGCTTCAGGGTGGCGGCACAGTCGTTGGTGGAGCCGAAAGGGATATAGCCCAGGGGGGGCGGGCTGTCCAGCTCCATCAGGCCGGAGGCCACCTCGCTGAGGGTGCCGTCCCCTCCGGCGCACACAACCCGGTCAAACTGGCCCCCCAGCTCCCGGGCGGAGCGGGCCGCGTCTCCCGGGCACTGGGTGGGGTAGGAGGTGGTCAGCCACCCCGCCTTGGTGAACACATCCAGAACGGCGGACAATGACCCCTTGATCTGTCCGGTGCCCGAGGTGGGGTTGTAGATAAAGAGAAGCCTGTTCATAGAAACCCTCCGGGGATCAGGTGATGTTGAATATCGCTGATGTTGAATATCATTATAGGACTGGAGCAGGAAAAATCAAGATGGCAGCAAAAACTTTATTTTTTCTTAACAAGTTGGGGAAATAGGGGCTTGCGCCCCGGGGGAAAAGCGATTAAAATATACGGGGCTGTTTTGCGGAACGGCTGCTGAAACATAAGATTTAAGGTGTGTGTAAACGATGAACCGAAAGACACTGGCCGCCGCCTTTCCGGTGACGGTCCCTGTACTCATGGGCTATCTGGCCATTGGAATGGCCTTTGGCCTGATGCTTCAGTCCATTGGCTACGGCCCTCTCTGGGCGCTGCTGATGAGCCTGGTGATTTACGCCGGCTCGGGCCAATATCTGGGGGTAGCTCTGCTGGCGGCCGGGGCCTCTCTGCCCCATGTGGCTTTCATGACGCTGATGGTCAACTTCCGCCATCTGGTCTATGGCCTGTCCATGCTGGAGAAGTTCCGGGGGATGGGGGCGCGGAAGCTCTATATGATCTTTTCCCTCACGGACGAAACCTATGCCCTGCTCTCCTCGGCCAGGGCGCCGGAGGGGGTGGAGGAGCACGACTTTTTCTTCCTGGTGGCGCTGCTGGACCACAGCTACTGGATTACCGGCTCGGTGATCGGCGCGGTGCTGGGCGCGGCCCTGGGCTTTGACACCACGGGGGTGGACTTTGCCATGACGGCGCTGTTCCTGGTCATTGCCGTGGGCCAGTGGAGGAGCGCCGGAGGACACATACCCGCTCTGCTGGGGGGCGCGGCCACCCTGGTCAGCCTGCTGCTGGTGGGGGCGGAGGACATGCTCCTCCCCGCGCTGGCCATCATTGTGGCCGCACTCACCCTGTTGCGGCCCCGGATGGACAGACACACACTGAGAGAGGAGGAGACCCCATGCCGCTGACACCTGTGCAGACCCTGGCCTCCATCGCCGTCATGGCTGTGGTGACCTTTCTCACCCGGGCCCTGCCCTTTCTCCTCTTCGACCGGGGGGACCACCCCCCCAAGCTGGTCCTCTACCTGGGCCGGGTCCTGCCCCCTGCCATCATCGCCATGCTCATTGTATACTGTTTCCGGGGGGTATCCTTTGCCTCCCCGGGCGGGTGGGTGCCCGCCTTCGCCGCCGGACTGACTGCCGTCCTTCTCCACCTCTGGAAGAGCAATGATCTGCTCTCCATTTTCGGCGCCACAGTCTTCTATATGGTTCTGGTTCAGGGAGTATTCGGATAAGGGGGGCCTTCCATGCCAAACGTACTCATCACCGGCTCCTCCCGGGGCATCGGCGCGGCGGCGGCGCGGCTCTTCGCCCGGGAGGGCTGGGGTGTGGCGCTCAACAGCTCCAGTCCGGCCGGAGCAGTCCCGCTGGCCCGGGAGCTGTCCGGCCTGGGGGTGACGGCCGCGGCCATTCAGGCGGATGTGTCGGTTCCGGAGCAGGCGGAGCGTCTGGTTCAGGAGGCGGAGGCGGCTCTGGGCTGTCTGGACGCCGTGGTGTGCAATGCCGGAATAGCCCTGCCCCAGGGCCTGCTCACCGATATCACGGACAGCCAGTGGCGGCAGCTGATGTCTGTGGACCTGGACGGGGTGTTTTATACCCTCCGCGCCGCCATCCCCGGCATGGTGCGCCGGAAGCGGGGGGCAATCGTCACGGTGTCCTCCATGTGGGGGGTCACCGGCGGGTCCTGCGAGGCCCCCTACTCCGCCGCCAAGGCGGGGGTGATCGGCCTGACCCGGGCCTTGGCCAAGGAGCTGGGGCCGTCAAACATCCGGGTGAACTGCGTGGCCCCGGGGGTCATCGGCACGGACATGAACGCCCATCTCTCCCCCGGGGACCTGGCCGCTCTGGGGGAGGAGACCCCTCTGTGCCGCATTGGCCGGCCGGAGGAGGTGGCGGAGGCCATCTGCTTTCTGGCCTCCGGCCGGGCCTCCTTCATCACCGGACAGGTGCTCTCCGTAGACGGCGGAATGGTGGTTTAGGGGGAGATAATTTGGAGAAAATTAAGATTTTTGACGGACTTTTCCGGTTGTAAAACCGTCTGTAATTTGGTATAATAAACCGATTACCAAATAAAAACGACCAGTATTTTCCAGATAAGGGCCGGGAGGAGAGCTATGGGGCGTTCCAACAATGAGGTCGGCGGTTACCGGGGCCGCCGGACCGCAACAGATATTTTAAAACTCATCGCCATAATCCTGGGGGTGCTGGTGATTCTTGCGCTGGCCGGCGTGGTCTATCTTCAGCGGTATCTCGTGCGTACTGAAGATGGAGTCAGGCTGGAGCTGCCGCCCTTTCTTCAAATGCTCCGCCAGAACGGGGAGGAGGACCCCGATCCCTCCACCTCCCCGCCCGATGGGGGGGACACAGATGTGAGCATTCAGCCCCCGGGCAGCCAGTCAGAGCCGGTAACCGTGCCCGAGCCCGAGCCGGAGAAGCCGGGCCTCGGCCTGCAGGTGTCCCTGGACGAGGTGCTTGACGGCTCCGCCGCCGCCCGGCTGGAGGCGGCGGGGGCCGAGGTCCTGATTGTGGAGGTCAAAAACCAGGAGGGGGAGCTGGCCTGGCTGTCCGGACTGTCCATGGCGGAAAAATCCAAGGTGAACGGGACCCGGGAGGCCGGTGAGGCCCTGCGGCAGTGGAACGCCGGGGAGGGATACACCGTGGCCCTGGTGCGCTGCTTCCAGGACAACAGCGCCGCCTACCACTGCAACAGCCAGGCGCTCCACCAGAGCAACGGCACCTGGCGGGACGAGGCGGGCATCCGCTGGCTCAGTCCCGCCAGGGATGATGCGCAGGCCTATATAGCCGGCCTGTGCGGCGAGCTGGCCGCCCTGGGCTTTGACGAGATCGTGCTGGAGCATTTCACCTTCCCCTTCCAGGGCAGGGTGGAGCGGATCCTGAAGGGAGACGCCTATAATACCGCCCGGCTCACCGACGAGATGGAGGACCTGCTCACGCAGGTGGAGCAGGCGATGGCCCCCTACGGCGCAAAGCTGTCCCTGCGGGTAAGCCGGGAGACGCTGTCCGGCGGGGAGAGCCTCAGCGGGCTCACCCCCCGGCTGATGGAGCGGTTTGCCCACCGCCTCTGGGTGGAGGAGGACGGCCAGACGCCCGCGCCCGCTGACCTGCTGGAGCAGGCGGGGATCACCGGCGGCGGGGAGCGGCTGGTCCACATCACGTCCGTGCCCGCGGAGGAGCGGGAGGTCTTCCAGGCGGTATTGGAGGATCAGGAGGGAACCTCCGGGTCCTGAGCAGAAAAAATAACCTGAGCAAGTAATATCGTCCAGCCGCCGGGTGCGGCTGGACGATGTTTTCAAAAAAAGGAAAATGTACTGAAAAATTGTGCATTGAGAAAGAAATGTCTAGTTAAGACAGGAGAAAAAGGCCTTGATTTTTTGCGAAATATTTACTACAATAGTACAGTAGCACTTATCTCCATTTTTTTAACAGGAAAAAGGTGGTGAAAACATGGCATTGGAAGCGATTCAGACGGTTACCCAGGCGGAGGCGAAGGCCAAGGCCGACCGGGAGGCCGCTGCCGCACAGGTGAAGCAGAAGCTGGCTGACGCCCAGCGGGAGGCGAAGCAGACCGTGGAGCAGGTGCGCCAGCAGGCCCGGGAGGAGGTCCGGGGCATGATGGCTGAGGCGGAGGCAAAGGCCGCTCAGCTGACACAGGAGGAACTGGAACGGGCCAGAGCAGACTGTGAAGCACTGAAGCAAAATGCCCGGGGGCGGCTTGAGCAGGCCGCGCAGCTCATTGTTGGAAGGGTTGTGGAACGGTAATGGCTATCGTAAAAATGAAACGCCTGCGGGTGGTGGCCATGGTCCAGGACCGGGAGGAGCTGCTCCGCAGGCTCCAGCACATGGGCTGTGTGGAGATTGTCCAGCCGGAGCCGGACCCGGATGATCCCCTGCTGTCCTCCCTCACCTCGCCGGAGGGGGCAGGACTGGCCGCTGCCCAGGAGGTCAGGAACGAGGCCGAGCGGGCGCTGGAGGTACTTAAGCGGTACGCTCCGCTGAAGAAGGGACTGCTGTCCCCCCGGCCCGGCGTGCAGGAGGGCGACTTTCTGGACGAGGCCAGGGCGCAGAAGGCCCGGACGGCGGCGGAGGAGATCAACGGTCTGGACCGCCGTCTGGCGGCCATCCGGGCCCAGGAGAGCAAGCTGGAGGGACAGCGGGCGGCGCTGGAGCCGTGGCATCCCCTCGACCTGCCTCTGGACACGGCGTCCACCTCTCAGGTGACCGTCCAGCTGGGCACTCTGCCCGCCGGCGTCCCCATGAACCAGGCCCAGGGGGAACTCCAGGCGGCCGGCGAGCTGGCCGAGCTCACCGAGGTCTCAACAGACCGGGACTCCCACTACTGCGTGCTGGTGTGTCACACCAGCCAGGCAGAGCAGGCTCTGGAGGCCCTGAAAGCCCTGGGCTGGTCCCGGGCCAATCTCCGGGAGTGGACGGGCACAGCGGCGGAAAATCTGGACCGGCTGTACCAGGAGCATAAGGCCCTGGAGACCGAGACCGCCTCCGTCGAGGAGAAGCTGTCCGGCATGGGGGAGTGGAATCTGCCCCTGCGCCAGCTGTCCGACCTGGCCGGCGTCAATGCCAGCCGGGAGGAGGCCCGGGGCAGGCTGCTGGACTCCCAGACCGCCTTCTATCTGGAGGGCTGGGTCCCGGCGGAGCGCTGGGATGAGGTCCGCCGGGAGCTGGAGATCCGGTCCTGCGCCTATGAGGCGGAGGACCCGGCGGCGGAGGAGTACCCCAGCGTTCCGGTGAAGCTGAAGAACAACTGGTTTACCTCCCCTCTGAGCATGGTCACCGAGATGTATGCCCTTCCGGCCTACGGCTCCATGGACCCCAACCCCCTGATGGCCCCCTTCTTCATCCTGTTTTACGGGATGATGCTTGCGGATATGGGGTATGGGCTGATTATGGTGGTGCTCTCCCTGGTGATTATGAAGAAGGCCAGGCCCAAGGGGGCCACCATGCGGTACATGATTCCCCTGATGGGGCTGTGCGGAGTGAGCACCTTTGTCTGGGGTGCGGTTACCGGCGGTTTCTTTGGGGACTTCATCCCCCAGCTGCTCAAGCTCATCAATCCTGAGAGCACCTTCGCGCTGCCCGCCCTGTTTTCCCCAGTGGACGACGCACTGTCCGTAATGGTGGGTTCGCTGGTGCTGGGCGTGGTGCAGATCTTCACCGGCATGGCGCTGAGCATGTACAAGCAGATCAAGCGGGGGGAGACCATGGCCGCCCTGTGCAACGAGGGCGCCTGGTTCCTGGTGTTTATCCTGGCCGGCGTGGCCGCGGTCAGCGAACAGGTGATGCCCTGCGTGACCGCGATCCTGGTTCTGCTGGTGCTCACCCAGGGCTATGGCAAGAAGGGCATCCTGGGCAAGCTGATGGGCATTTTCGGCTCGCTGTACAACAACCTCACCGGCTATTTCAGCGACATTCTGTCCTATTCCCGTCTGATGGCACTGATGCTGGCCGGCGCGGTCATTGCCCAGGTGTTCAACACTCTGGGGGCCATGACCGGCTTCATTCCCACATTTATACTCATTTCCTTTATTGGAAACGCATTGAACTTCGCGCTGAATATTCTGGGCTGCTATGTCCACGACATGCGCCTGATGTGCCTGGAGTTCTTTGGACGGTTCTATGAGGACGGGGGCAAGCCCTTCCGTCCCCTGGATATCAGCACCCAATATGTAGACATTGTAAAAGAATAAGGAGGAATTCACTATGTTTCTGGAAAATATCGGCGGTCTCGCCATGGCTCTGCTGGGCGCCAGCCTGGCAGTCGGTCTGAGCTGCGTCGGCTCTGCAAAGGGCACCGGCATTGCCGGTGAGGCCGGTACCGGCCTGCTGTGTGAGGACCCCGGCAAGTCCGGCAAGGTCATGATTCTTCAGCTGCTCCCCGGCACCCAGGGCCTGTACGGCATGGCCGTGTTCTTCGTGGCGCTCATCCGCATGAGCTTCATGGGCAACATTTCCGCCGCCTCCGCCATGAGCATTGAGGTTGGCTGTCAGTTCTTCGCCGCCTGTATGCCCATGGCGCTGGGCGGACTGCTCTCCGCCATTGCCCAGGGCCGCGTGGCCGCCGGCTCCATCAACATCCTGGCCAAGAAGCCCGACGACTGGTCCAAGGGCCTGATCCTCTGCGGCATCGTGGAGTTCTACGCCATCCTGTCCCTGCTGTGCTCTATGATTATGCTGTTCTCTCTGAGCGTGTAATCCCGGACAGGAAGGGGATACAATATGGAAGGTATCGAAAAAATTACAGCCAAAATCACCCAGGACGCCCAGGCGGAGATCCAGCAGCTGATGGCCGAGACCGGGCAGAAGGCCGAAGCCATTCGGGAGAATGCCCAGGCGCAGGCCCAGCAGGAGGCCAATGAGATTGTGGAGAAGGGCCGTATGGCCGCCAGCGAGCGGCTGGAGCGGCTGAGCTCCGCGGCTCAGATGGAGCGGCGCAAGCTGGAGCTGGCCGCCAAGCAGGAGGTACTGGGCGAGGCCTTCGCTCTGGCCCTGGAGAAGCTGTGCACCCTGCCTGAGAAGGAGTACATTTCCCTGCTCACCAAGCTGGTCCTGGAGGCCAGCACCAGCGGCAGAGAGAAGCTGATTTTCTCTCAGAAGGACCGGAATAAGGTGGGCAAGCAGGTGGTTATGGCCGCCAACGAGGCCCTGGCCAAGGGCCGCGCCTCCGGCGAGACGGCCAAGTCCAAGGTGGGCAGCTTCCTGGACAAGGTGGTGCACAGCACCGCCTCCTCCGGAATGCTCACCCTGGCGGAGGAGACCCGCGACATCCGGGGCGGCTTTATCATGGTGGACGGCGACGTGGAGATCAACTGTGCCTTTGAGACGCTGGTCCGCCTCCAGCGCGAGAAGCTGGAGAAGACAGTGGCTGACGCTCTGTTTCAATCATAAGGAAGGGGGCATCTGTTTTGTCCCACCGAAAAAAGGATACTGATTACCTGGCCATCTCCGCCCGCATCCGGGCGATGGAGAACAAGCTCCTTACCCGGGAGCGGATGGACCGGATGATCGAGGCCCGGGACGACGGCGAGGCTATGAAGCTGCTGGCCGAGTGCGGCTACAATGACGCGGCAGGGCTGGACGGCGCGCTGGCCCAGGCCCGGGCGGAGGTCTTTAAGGATATGGAGCAGGGGGCGCCCGACCCCCGCCTGGTGGAGGTCTTCCAGATCAAGTACGACTACCACAACGCCAAGACCATCCTCAAGGCCCAGGCCATGGGCTCCAGTCCGGAGCGGCTGCTGCTGGCCGGAGGCCGCTACGACCCGGTGCAGCTGTGGGAGGATTGGCGCAGAGAGGCCCTCGGCGGCGTCTCTGAGACCTTCCGCCGCGGCATGGAGCAGGGCAAGGCCGCCCTGGACGAGGGGGGCGACCCCCAGAAGGCCGACCTGATTCTGGACCAGGCCTGCTACAGCGAGATGGCCCGGCTGGCCGAGGCGCTGAGCAGTCCCTTCCTCCAGGGCTATGTCCGCCTGTCTGTGGACGTGGCCAACCTGCGCACTGCCGTGCGGGTTTACCGCATGGGCAAGGAGGGGGAGTTCCTGCGCCAGGTGCTGCTGCCCGGCGGGAACGTGTCCGGTCAGGCCATCGCCTCCGCCCGGGGAGACGCCCTGGGCGAGGTGTTCCGCTCCGGCCCGCTCTCCCGTGCCGCTGAGCTGGGGGCCAAGCTGGCTCAGCCGGGGGGAGGGTCCCTCACCGCCTTTGAGCGGGAGTGCGACAACGCCCTCACCGCCTATCTGGCCGCCGCCCGCCGCATCCCCTTCGGGGAGGAGACGGTCATCGGCTACCTGTACGCCAAAGAGCAGGAGTTCACCGCCATCCGGGCCATTTTCGCCGGACGGGCGGCGGGACTGGATGGAGACACCATCCGCTCCCGGCTCCGGGAAACCTATGTGTAAGGGGGCAGGCAGATGTATAAGATCGCGGCTATGGGCGACAAGGACAGCGTCCTGGGCTTCAAGGCCCTGGGGCTGGAGGTCTGCCCTGTGGACTCCCCTGAGCAGGGCCGGGAGGCTCTGCACCGGATGGCGAAGGAGAACTAC
>JAAVYL010000031.1 GCA_022791075.1 Lawsonibacter sp.
CACCGGGCGGCGTCCATAGCCACGTTGCCGCCGCCCACCACGGCCACCTTCTTGTTGTGGAGGACGGGGGTGGGTGCGTCGTCCTTATAGGCCTTCATCAGGTTGATCCGGGTGAGGTACTCGTTGGCGGAGTAGACACCCACCAGGCTCTCACCAGGGATCTTCATAAACATGGGCAGGCCGGCGCCCGAGCCGATGAAGACGGCCTCATAGCCCTGCTCAAACAGCTCCGGAATGGAGAGCACCTTGCCGATGACCATGTTCAGCTCGATATCGACGCCCATTTTCTCCAGGTTGGCCACCTCCCGCTTGACAATGGCCTTGGGGAGACGGAACTCAGGGATGCCGTAGCTGAGCACGCCGCCGGGGGTGTGGAAGGCCTCGAAAACCGAGACGGAGTAGCCCATACGGGCCAGCTCGCCGGCGCAGGTCAGACCGGCGGGGCCGGAGCCAATCACCGCCACCTTATGGCCGTTCTTGGGGGCTGTGGCCACATTGGCAATGCCGTTCTCCGCGGCCCAGTCGGCCACGAACCGCTCAATGCGGCCAATGGACACCGGCTCACCCTTGATGCCCCGGACGCACTTGCCCTCGCACTGGGTCTCCTGGGGGCAGACACGGCCCGAGATGGCGGGCAGGGCGTTGGCGTCAGACAGCAGCTGATAGGCGGCGGCCAGGTCTCCCTCGGCCACCTTGGCCACAAACTCAGGGATGGGAATCCCCACAGGACATCCGCTGACACAGGGCTTGTTCTTGCAGTTCAGGCACCGCTGTGCCTCGTTCTGGGCCTGCTCCAGGGTATATCCCAGGGCCACCTCTTTAAAATTGGCATTGCGTACATTGGCCTCCTGCTCAGGCATAGGGGTCTTTTCCATCTGCATATTAGCCATTCATAGCACCTCCTCCCAGGCGGCAGAGATGCTTCTCCTTCGCCTTGGCTTCATGTTCCTTATAGGTCCCGTTGCGAGCGATAACCTCGTCAAAGTCCACCTTGTGCCCATCGAAGTCTGGGCCGTCCACACAGGCGAACTTCACCTCGCCGCCCACGGTGAGGCGGCAGCAGCCGCACATGCCGGTGCCGTCAATCATAATGGGGTTCATGCTGACTGTTGTGGGGATGCCATACTTCTCTGTCAGCTTGCAGGCAAACTTCATCATCAGCAGGGGGCCGATGGCAAAGACCCGGTCGAATTTGACCCCGCTGTTAATCAGCTCCTCCAACTTGCCGGTGACAAAGCCGTGATAGCCGTAGGTGCCGTCGTCAGTGCAGATGTGGAGGTCGGTGCAGGCATGGCCCATCTCCTTCTCCAGAATAACAATATCCTTGGTTTTAAAGCCGCCGATCAAATCCACCTGGTTGCCGGCCTCATGGAGCGCCCGGGCCACAGGCAGAGCAATGGCACAGCCCAGACCGCCGCCTAAAACAGCCACCCGGCCCACATTTTCCACCTCAGTGGGCAGACCCAGGGGGCCCACAAAGTCCTGCAGGCAGTCGCCCTCATTCAGCTGATCCAGAGCCAGAGTTGTGCCGCCAATTTTTTGATAAATGACGGTGACCAGACCGTCTACAGCACTGGAGATGGTGAGGGGAATCCGCTCTCCCTCCTCATCCACCCGCAGGATGATAAACTGGCCCGCCTTGGCTTTGGCGGCCACCAGCGGCGCATAAACTGAGATCTGTCCGATCTCAGGCGTCAGCGCCTTTTTCTTTGCGATTTCGTACTTCTTCACTGTTTCTCCTCCTGTTCATAATTCCTTTTTCATCATGATATTGCCAGCGGCCTCCGCCGCAGAGATCACAAAACTTACCACTTGGTGCCTTTTCCGTATCTCCGGCGCCTGCGTGCATAGTGCAGCCAGCGGACCAGATAAACTGCCAAGGCAACAACAGCTGCAAAAAGCAACAGGCTCACAACGCCAATCCAGTTAAGATTTTTCATCAATTCAACAGGGTTCCAGCTGCGGCTGACGTCCTTCCGTCCGTCGCCGCCCGGTTTGGAGTACCGGCCGGGCACCCCCTCCTCCCCAAAGCTCTGGAGGTAGGCAGCCAGAGCATACCACTCTTTGAGCTCGTTGCCGTTGGCATCCCGGAGAATGCAGGCCTCAAAATCCGTAACAGGGCTGCCGTCGGCCATCTTGGGCTCCAGGGACAGCAGGCCCAGGGACTTACTTTTCACCGTGCCCAGCATTTGGGCGGAGTACATACCGGTAACCACCCGGTAGAGCTGGTCGTCCTCCAGCTCCTCATAGAAGGTCTCGCTGAACCCGGCCGGCGGCTCCCGGGTGCCGTCCGGCATTTCAACAGAGGCGCTGTGCACAAAATCCATCCGCCGGGCCAGCTGAATGTCGGTCACCCGGTTGAAAAACATCCGGTGAGTGTTGAAGCTGTACTCCAGCCCCGCCATATACAGCTGGGCGGCGGGCATAAGAGGGGTCACCGAGGCGTCCACCTCGGCGGCGGCCTTCAGCTCCTTTCCGGTGAGATACACCCCCACCAGAGAAAAGCCGGAGGTACCGTCGCTCCCCACCCCCATGGACAGTACGTCAAAGGCCATGGCAGTGGTGACCTCCCCTGCGGTCAGGGGAGCCCTCAGCACCCCGTCGGCAGTGACAGTCACTGTGGGCACATCAGGGGCGTCCGCCTCCAGATTATGCGCAGCCCAGAGGAAGGCGTCAGCCACCAGCTCCCCCAGAGCATTGCCGCTCTGCACGCCGGAGGCCGGAGTGTCCAAATTGAAATCCGTCCGGGTGAGCACCTCATCATAGGTCAGGCCGTAGCGCCCCAGGTAGGTCCCTCCCACCAGCCGCTTCCACTTGTCTATCAGCAGGCTGATATCCCGGTCATCCGGAACAGTCTCGTCAATGGGAATGAGGCGGTAGTCACTCAGGGTCTTTTCTCCGCCCTCGTTCCAGCTCAGGGTGATGGAACCCAGATTCTGACAGTAGGGCCCTGCCGACACAATATAGGTGTCCCCTACTGTAACAGGCTCCTCCAGAGTGGTGTGGGTGTGGCTGGAGACAATGAGGTCTATACCGCTCACCCTCTCGGCTAACCGCTCATCCTCAGACAGCTTCTTTTTTTCATTCGTCCCCGAGTGGGACAGGCAGATGATAAACTGAGCTCCCTGCTCCTTCAAGGCGTCTACACAACGCTGGGCGTTGGCCGCCATATCCCCCAGCTCAAAGCCGGATGAGGGAGCGCAGGCATGGGAGTCCTCCCCCATCAGGCCGAAAATGCCGTAGGTCACCCCTCCCCGCTCCAGCAGCAGATAGTCCTGCACGCCATAGGCCGCCATTGCCCGCTGAATATCCAGCTTGTCGGGGCAGTCGCCAGCGGGCTTGTAATTGGACATCACCAGCCTGGGGGCCGGCTCCCCGCTGTTCATCACAGCGTTGAGCATGGCGGCAAACCCTGCGCCGGTGTGGTCAAACTCGTGGTTGCCCACAGCGGCGGCGTCGTAGCCCAGCGCCCCCATGGTGCGCAACTCCGCCCCCTGTGTGGTGTACAGGGTCTGAATCAGGGAACCAATGGAGAAATCTCCTCCGTCCAGGGTCAAAGCGTCCGGGTGGGCCGCCCGCTCCCGGTCCAGAGCGGTTTTCAGCCGGGCGTATCCCCCCGACTCACCTCCCTCCCCGTCTGCCTGAGGCAGAAAGTGGGAATGGAGGTCGTGGGTAAAGAGTATTGTGGCGCTATACCTCTCAGGCTGGGCCGCCTGGGCGGGCAGCATAATACAAAACAGGATAACTGCCAGTAAAAAAGAGGAAGTGCGGCGGAAATGCTTCACTGGGTACCTCCGTTATCTCAAAATCACCGAATTACATCGAATTGAACAGGGCGGTAAAACAGTTCCCGGATCTCTTCCGGGTCCCTGGTCTGGCCCAGCACCCACATCAGCTTGGCTGTGGCGGCCTCCAGCGTCATATTATAGGCCTCCATCAGCCGGAAACGCTCCTTTACCTGCTGTCCCACCTGATAGACCGCCATATCGCTGCCCTCATAGGGCACCTGAGTCATTACTACAATGGTCTTCCCTGCGGCCAGCCACTCCTCTATGGCCTGGGCCAGAGCACCGCCCCCGCCGCCGGGCAGGCCGCCCACACCAAAGGACTGAAGAATCACCGCCTGATAGCTGTCCTTCAGCAGCTCCAGGGCCTCTGCCCCCATGCCGGGAATCAGGGTGAGCAGCAGAACCTTCTCCTCCAGCGAGTTGTAAAAGGTGGGCTCCGCCCCATAGGAATAGGGGCGTGGGGCCAGGTAGCGAATAAGCCGCCCGTCCCGAATCACCGCCCGCTCCGGATAGTCCACGCAGGAGAAGGCGTTAAAACTCTTGCTGCGCTCCTTCCGGGCCCGGGTGCCCAAAATTACTTTGCCGTCAAAGACAAGGCTTACATCATGGGACTGCTTGTCGGCGGCATAGAGAAAGCTGTCATACAGGTTTCTCCGGGCGTCGGTGTCGTCCAGGGCGATGGATCTCTGGGAGCCGGTGATGACAATGGGTTTGGGAGAATCCTGAATCAGATAGGACAGGGCGGCGGCGGTATAGGCCATGGTATCGGTGCCGTGGGTGATGACAAAGCCATCATAGCCGTTATACAGCTCTCGGACCGCTCCCGCAATCTCCAGCCAGTGGCCGGGCCCTATATTTGTACTGTCCAGGTTCATCAGCTGGAGGGCTTCTACCTGACACAGCTGGCCCACTGCGGGGACATGACTCAATATCTCTTCCGAGGTGATGGCGGGGCTGAGACCCTGTCCGCTCTCCATGGAGGCAATGGTGCCCCCAGTGGCCAGCATCAAAATTCGTTTCAAGACCCTGTCTCCTTCCCATACAGACCCGGCCCCGGACCGGCCTCCGCAGCAGAGAGCCTAAACGGCCCCCCTTCTGATTACAGACATTGCAGATACTTGCCGTAGAGCGTCATGGAAAGCTCATCCCCGATTGTGTGGACCTGGTCCTCGGCAATCCAGCCCTCATAGAGCGCCAGCTCCTCCAGGCAGCCCACATAGCGGCCGGTAGTATCCTGAATGCGTTTGATGGTTTCCCCCGCTGTCAGCAGGCTGTCGGCAGTACCGGCGTCCAGCCATGTAAAGTTTCTCTCCAACGGAACCACCTGGAGCTGACCACGGCGGAGATACTCCAGGTTTACGTCGGTAATCTCCAGCTCCCCTCTGGCCGAGGGCTTCAAACGCCTGGCAATCTCCATAACCTGGTGGTCGTAAAAATACAGGCCGGGAATAATATAGTTGGACTTGGGGTATCGGGGCTTCTCCTCAATGGAGATGGCCCGGCCATCCCTGTCAAACTCCACCACGCCAAAGGGCCGGGGATCCTCCACCCAGTAGCCGAACACAGTGGCCCCCCGGTCGTTTGACGCGGCCCGCTTCAGGGTAGTTGCCAGAGTGGGTGCGTAGAAGATATTATCTCCCAGTACCAGACACACCCGGTCATTTCCCACAAAATCCGCCCCGATGAGGAAGGCATCGGCAATGCCCCGGGCCACGAACTGCTCTGCATACTCGATGCGAAGGCCGTACTGCCTCCCATCCCCCAGCAGAGCCTGAAATGTGGCGGTCTCACCCTGCGGCACAATAATCATAATCTCAGAAACGCCCGCCTGCATAAGGATCGCAATGGGATAATAAATCAGCGGTTTGTCATACACCGGCAGCAAGGGCTTGCACACCGGCTTGGTCATGGGATACAGGCGGGTCCCTTTCCCCGCCGCTAAAACAATACCTTTCATCTTGTCCTTCCTTATTTCTTAAACAGCCCGCCCTCCGCAGTGCGGAGCTGCTTCGGATTATACCTGTGGTTATTTTATTATTTTATCACAAATTATTTTGCTTTTCAAGAAAAAGTTTTCCCCAAAAACAACAACCGGCGGAAGAAACCCCCGCCGGCTGCTAGACCTGTAAAAGTGAAATATCTGCGGCATTCTACGCGGCAGCGTTCTTTTTTGCGCCCATGCGCTGGAAGAGCACAATGCCCACTACCACTACCACGCCGACCACGTCGGTAAAGGGACCGGGGATCATCATACACAGACCGCCGGCAGCAATCAGGAACCGGAACAACGGATTCATAGGCCGGTACAGATAGCCGTTCAGAGCCGCGGCCACGCCAAAGAGGCCGGCCAGAGAGGTGACCACGATCAGGACGGACTGAACCACTTTCATCGCCGCGCTGGTACCCGCTTCAAACTGGAAGAGCATTGCGGGATTCAGCGCGAAAATGTACGGCACCACGAAGGCCGCAATGGCCAGCTTTGTGGCATTAAAGGCCGTCTTCATGGGCGGGGACTTGGCAATGGCGGAGCCGGCGTAGGCGGCCAGCGCAACAGGGGGAGTGATATCGGCCACGATACCAAAGTAGAACACAAAGAAATGGGCTGCAATCATGGGGACGCCAATCTGCTCGCTTGTCAGGATGGGGGCGCAGGTGGCCGCCATGATGCAGTAGTTGGCCGTGGTGGGCACGCCCATGCCCAGAACAATGCAGCACAGCATAGTCAGGAACAGCGCGATGATGGCCACGCCACCGGACACGGACACAATCGCTCGCAGCAGCTTGCTGGCCAGGCCGGTTGTGGTAATACATCCAGCCACCAGTCCGGCCATGGAGCAGGCCACGGCCACAGTGATGGTGCCCCGGGCGCCCGCCTCAAGGGCGTCCAGAACCTTCATAAAGCTGATGTTATCGGAGGTATCCTCGCTGTGAATGGCCTTATTGACTACAATATTGATCAGACCCACCACAATGGTGATAATGGTGGCGAGCGCGGCGGAATAGGCCATGGTATTGGAGCCAGTGGACACCAGAACCACCAGGATAATCAGGGGCAGCAGCAGATACAGCTTGGGCGCCAGCTTGCTGAACCTGGGCAGCTGACTCTTGGGGATACCCTTCAGACCCAGCTTTTTTGCCTCCAGATGGACGGCGATAAAAATACCGGTGAAGTACAGCAGAGCGGGCAACACCGCCAGCAGGGCGATGGTGGGATAGGGGTATCCGGTAAACTCCGACATCAGGAAGGCGGCGGCGCCCATGATGGGGGGCATGATCTGGCCTCCTGTGGAGGCGGCGGCCTCTACGGCCCCGGCAAACTCGCCCTGATAGCCCGTCTTCTTCATCATGGGGATGGTGACCGAGCCCGTAGTCACAGTGTTGCCCACAGAGGAGCCGGACACCATGCCGCACAGGGCGGAGGAGATGACAGCCACCTTGGCCGGACCGCCGGAGGAGGAGCCGGCCACGCAGTTGGCCAGGTTTATGAAGAAGTTGGAAATCCCGGTGCGTTCCAAAAACGCGCCAAAGATAATGAATACGACGATAAATTTCTGACAGGCGCTGATCGGCGTACCAATCAGGCCCAGCGTGGTATAGAACAGGTCGTAGATCAGCGCGCCGGCACGCAGCTGGCTGAAGGCATAAATCAGCAGCACGCCAACCACGCACAGGATGGGGATGCCCACGCTGCGGCGGCACAGCTCAATCATGGCCAGTGTGCCCATAACAGCCAGCGCCAGCATAAATGGATCCCGGGAAATGGCCACAGAGCTGGTGGTCTTGATGACCGACGCGTTGGCAGCAAAATAGAAGAACGGGAACGACCCGGCGATCATGATAATGATGTCATACCAGGGCATACTGTTTACCTTTACACTGCCCTTGCGTATGGGGAAGTTGAGATAACCGATGACGACAATCAGTCCGACAAAGGAGGCCAGCCGGAACTCAGGCAGGCTGGTATCCCATAAGGTCAGGTACAGGCAGTAGAGGGAGACGCCAATGAACAGGAATTTAACAACCCATTTCTGCCAGCCCTCCCACACCCGGATGTTGGATTCCCGGTCATACTTTTTCATGACCTCTTCCACATCAGCGGCGCTTCCGGTTTCCTGTACGTCCACTTCCGCCCCGCTGACAGGAGGCGGGGCTTCCTTCTCTTTTTTCCAAAAGCTCACGTTCTACTCTCCTTTCAACACATTGAAAAATACAGCATCGGACTGCGGCGGAGCAAATCCACCGCAGTCCGATGGCTGCTAAACTGATTTATTTGGTGGGAACGGTAAGGTTCTTCTCAGAGAAGTACTTGGCAGCACCGGGATGATAGGGCACGGCGGTAACGCTGGCGGCAAACTCCAGGCTCAGCTCATCCTTCTTGTCATGGCCAAGGTCCTGAATGTTGTCGAAGATACCGGCACAGACGTTATAGATGTCCTCCTCAGAGCAGTCGTCCCGGGCGATGATGACGGCACCCACGGCCACAGTGGTCACATCCTCAGTAGTGTTGTACACATCCTTGGCAATCACGTTCCTGCTGTAATAGGGAGAAGCGGCAATCAGCTTCTCAATGTGGGCGTCATCCAGGCTTACCAGGCACACAGGCTTGGTGGCGGACAGACCGGTGACGGCAGTAGTGGGGGCGCCGGCCACGATGAAGGCGGCGTCGATCTTGCCGTCCTGGAGGGAGTCGGTGCTGTTGCCGAAGGACTCATAGGTGGGCTTGATGTCATCCAGAGTCATGTCATAGGCGGCCAGCACATCCAGAGCGTTGAAATACACGCCGGAGCCATTCTCACCAACGGAGACGTTCTTACCCTTCAGATCGGCCACAGTTTTGATGTTGGGATCCAGGGTGACGATCTGAACCTGCTCCATGTACAGAGCGGCCACAGTGGAGAAGCTCTCCACCTTCTCGTCGAAGAGACTGGTGCCGTTGTAGGCATAGGCCATAACGTCTGACTGGACCAGACCCAGCTGGGCGTCCTTTACCTCCATCTTCTCGATGTTGCCCTTGGAGCCGGCACCCACAACGGCGGTAACAGTGGTCTTGGTCTTGTCGCTGATTTTGCCGGCCAGAACAGTGCCGAAGGAATAATAGGTTCCGGATTCGCCGCCGGTGGTAAAGGTCAGATTGCCGCCCTTACCATCGCCGTCCTTACCGCCGCCATCCTTGCTGCCACAGCTGGTCAGCGCCAAGCTCATAATCATAACCAGAGAGAGCGCCAGTGCAATTTTTTTCTTCATATTCTCTTCCTCCATTTTTCAGTTTGGCTTGCTCTTCCACGTACTGGAAGAGCAAAAGCCCGATCGGGCTTTTGCCAATCATTCTTGCAGAGCTTCCTGCATCTTACAGGCTTCATTATATTACATTCCCGCCCAAAATGCAAGACACATTTTTGCGCTGGTTTTATATTGTAAAATATTTTGCGGGATAGCCTGAATTTTTTTAATTTTTTCTCCGTTCCTCTTAAAATTTTTTAATTTTTCCCTCATTCCCCTCTCACGGCGTCCAGCCCTCCATCCCCACCTGGAGCTTCTCCAGCGCCTTTTTTTCAATCCGGGATACATAGGAGCGGCTGATGCCGCACTGACCGGCAATTTCCCGCTGGGTCCGCGGCGGCCTGTTGTCCAGACCGTACCGCATGGTGATAATCATCCGCTCCCTGGAGGTCAGGCAGGTCTTGACGCACTGACGCACCTTAACGCAGGCATCCCGCGTGTCCAGTTCCTCCAGCATGTTGTCGTCCACTGCGATGACATCCATCAGCGACAGTGTTCCTCCGTCCCCCGCCGCCTCCAGCGTCTCTGTGAGGGAAACCTCCCCCTGCAGCTTTCGCTGAGAGCGAAAATACATCAATATTTCGTTCTCTATGCACCGACTGGCATAGGTCGCCAGCCGTACATTTTTGTCCGCTTTGAAGGTGGATATTCCCTTGATCAGCCCGATGGTTCCAATAGAAATCAAATCATCCTGATCTCCCGTCTGGGCGTAATATTTTTTTAAGGCTGGAAGCAAAAGGAACAGCTCAAGCCGGAATAGTGTGTACCACAAGCAAAAGCTTCGGCAGGCAAATTTGCCCGTTTATATTTTTAAACCTTGATTATTTATGCCGAATGGAATATATTATTTTCTGAGACAGGGACATGGACTGTCAAAGGACTGAAAAACGATAAAAATTCCTCAAAAGGAGATATTAAAATGGAGGAAATGACATGAACAGACCTCGCAAGATAATATTAAGTCTCCTGGTGCTTTCGCTGACCATACTATGCGGCTGCACCGGAAAGAGCGGCGAATTACCCGTTGAACCCGCATCCAAGCCTGATTCAGCAAGCCAGCCTTCCGGCTCGGAAGCGTCGTCTTCAGAAGAGCCCGCCCCCATCTACATCACCTTTGAGGGGACCGATCTGGAGGGGAACGCAATTTCTCAGGATATCTTTTCCCAATCCAGGCTCACCATGGTCAACGTATGGGCTACCTACTGCAATCCCTGCCTGAGCGAGATGCCGGGGCTTGGCAAGCTGGCATCGGAATATGACGAATCAGAGTTCCAGATCATCGGCATTGTCAGCGATGTGAGGGAGGGCGAAGACCAGACCCTGGTGGAAAACCTGGTCCAGGAGACAGGGGCGAATTACCCCCATCTGCTGGCTAATGACTCTATCAGTCAAGCAATTCTGTCCAGTGTAAGCGGGGTTCCCACCACCTTCTTTTTTGATGGGGAGGGGGCATATTTGGGCGGTGTTGTCGGTTCCGCTGAAAAATCGACGTGGGAGGAAATTATCAATGGACTTTTGGAAGAACAATAAACTTCACACCTGGACTTTTGGGGTTCTGGCAGGAGTGATTTTTCTCGCGATAGGAGCCGTACAGGGGCAGCTTGACGTGATCTGGAGAAAGGCGGTCATGATCTGCCTGGAGTGCATCGGGATTGGGTGAGCCATGAAGAAACTCAGACTGACGGTGCAGCTGCTCTTTACCATCGTGACAAACGGCTACCTGTATGGCTTTCTCAGCGGGAAAATCTACCGGGGCGGCCTGAAATACGCCTGTGTCCCCGGCCTGAACTGCTACTCCTGTCCGGGGGCTGTCGCCTCCTGTCCCATCGGGGCGCTTCAGGCCCTGCTGAATCAGCGGGGCTTTCATGTCCCCTTCGCCGCACTGGGCTTCTTCTTCCTCTTCGGCAGTCTGCTGGGCCGTTTTGTCTGCGGCTGGCTGTGCCCCTTCGGACTGGTCCAGGACCTGCTGCACAAAATTCCTGTCTTTAAAAAGTGTAAGCGTCTTCCCTATCACAGCATCCTGAAATATGGAAAGTATGTGGTGCTGATTCTGCTGGTGTGCATCGGCTCCATGTTCCTGTGGGGAGGCTTCGCCAAAAGCCCTGTCTTCTGCAAATACCTGTGTCCCTCCGGAACCCTGCTGGGGGCAATCCCCCTGCTTAGCGTCAACGAAGCCCTGCGCAGTCAGGCCGGCGGGCTGTTTTTGTGGAAGCTGGGGATTCTGCTGGTCATTGTCCTGCTGTCCGTAAAGGTCTACCGGCCCTTCTGCCAGTATCTGTGCCCTTTGGGGGCCATCTACGGCTGGTTCAACCGGTTCAGTCTGGTACAGATTCACTGGGAACAAGAGCGGTGCACTTCATGTATGGCCTGTGAAAGGGCCTGTCCAGTGGACCTCTCTCCGCAAGAAATCTCCCGCTCCCCGGAGTGCATCCGCTGTGGTCAGTGCGTGGACGCCTGCCCGGAGAAATGCCTGCACTTTTCCGGCAAAGGCCGCTCCGAGTATAAACCGGGGGAATCACAGCCATCCTAACCCCAACGAGGTGATAGGATGGACTCCATATGGACGAAAACGGCACAGCTGCCTCAATTTGATAAACTCCGGTCAGACCTGAACACCGATGTGCTCATCATCGGCGGCGGGCTGGCCGGAGTTTTGTGCGCTTACAAGCTGGCTCAGGCGGGGGTGGACTACGCCCTGGTGGAGGCGGACCGTATCGGCTGCGGCATCACCAAAAACACCACGGCAAAGCTCACCTCCCAGCACGGGCTGATCTATGACAAGCTGATCCGGGAGTTCAGCGTGGACCGGGCCCGGCTCTACCTGGAGGCCAACCAGGGGGCGCTGGAGGAGTACCGTTCCCTGTGCCAGGGTATGGATTGTGACTTTGAGGAGACGGACGCCTTTGTCTACTCTCTAAATGACCGGAGGAAGCTGGAGCGGGAGTTGAACGCCCTGGACAAGCTGGGCTTCGGGGCGGAATTTGCAACAGATATCCCCCTCCCCTTCCCTACTGCGGGAGCGGTAAAGTTTCCCCGTCAGGCCCAGTTCCACCCGTTAAAATTTCTCGCCGCCATTTCCAGGGACCTGAGAATTTTTGAGCACACCAAGGTGCTGGAGCTGGGGCCTGGCAAGGCGGTCACTGACGGCGGGATTATCTCAGCGGATAAAATCGTCGTCGCCACCCACTTTCCCCTCCTCAACAAGCACGGCGGCTATTTCCTCAAGCTGTATCAGCACCGCTCCTATGTTCTGGCCCTGAAAAACGCCCCGGATATCCGCGGGATGTATCTGGACGAGGATGAAAAGGGGCTGTCCTTCCGGAATTATGGCAGTCTTCTCCTTCTGGGCGGCGGCAGCCACCGGACGGGCAAGCGGGGCGGCGGCTGGGCAGAGCTGGAGGACTTCGCCGGCCGCAATTATCCCGATGCCCAAGCAGCGGCCCGCTGGGCCACCCAGGACTGCATGACCCTGGATGGCGTCCCATATATCGGACTGTACTCAAGGTATACAGCCGGGCTTTACGTGGTTACGGGCTTCAACAAGTGGGGAATGACCTCCTCCATGGCAGCGGCGTCCCTTTTGACCGACCTGGTGCTGGAGCGGAAGAATCCTTATGCTGAGCTGTTCTCCCCCTCCCGGACCATGCTCCGCCCCCAGCTGGCGGCAAACGGTCTGGAGTCCGCCCTGGGACTGCTCACCCCCACCACGCCCCGCTGTCCCCACATGGGCTGCGCCCTGAAATATAACTCTGCCGAGCACAGCTGGGACTGCCCCTGCCATGGCTCCCGCTTCGGGGAGGACGGGGCCCTCATCGACAACCCGGCCACTGACGACAGACGGTAAACAGATTTGATGCCAGACGGGTAAAAACGTCTGGCATTTTTTATTGGCACAATCATATCCATGAACTGAGGTGATAAAAATGGAGAGCGCACAGCGAGAGCTGGTCAGCGTCCTGCTGGAGATAATCTATACCCGCGGTCTTTTGTCAAAAGCCGTCTATTTGAACGCGGTTGATCTGGTACATTCTGCGATGGACTTTCCGGAATTTTTTCAGTATCCTGCGTGCTTGAAAGGGGAGGCGAGCGGGCTTGAATGTGCTCAGGATACGCAATGAAATGCGAAACGGGAAAACCATCTTTGACCTGCCCCTGCGGGTGACCTTCTACGCCAGAGTTTCCACTGACAAGGACGAGCAGATCAACAGCCTGGAAAACCAGGTGCAGTACTACACCGATCTGATCCAGTCAAAGCCCAGCTGGACCTTTATTCCAGGGTACATTGACGAGGGCATCAGCGGCACCAGCACAAAAAAGCGGGATAGCTTCTTGCGGATGATAAGAGACGCCAAAGCGGGGCGTTTTGACTTCATCATCACCAAGGAGATATCCCGCTTTTCCCGTTCCACCCTGGACAGCATCAAATACACCCAGGAGCTGCTGGAGCACGATGTGGGGGTGCTGTTCCAGAACGACAAC
>JAAVYL010000032.1 GCA_022791075.1 Lawsonibacter sp.
CCAACTTAATTTTTTCGCAGCCCTACAGGGCGGCCGTGATGGCGGACAGCAAATCGCCGAACTCCTCATAGGCGGGGAGCTCTGGGTAGTCCTTTTTAATCTGCTCGGTGCTCTTGAAGAGTAAGCCCGCCTTGCTGGCCTGGATCATCGCCAGGTCGTTGAAGCTGTCCCCGGCGGCGAGGGCTTTGTCCGGGCCTGCTACGCCGCCTCCATGAAGGATATTGCCGAGTCCATCGCCCGGATGGACAATTTCCTCACCAACCTGCGGCGAAAGCAGGGACGGGAGGGGTAATCTGCAGGGGCGGTCTGTGGCCGCCCGAATGGAACGGCGCGAGAGCCGCGGGCGGCCACAGACCGCCCCTACATGAGACAGAAAAGGAGACGAATATGAACATCGTATGCCTGGATATGGAGGGCGTCCTGGTTCCCGAGATCTGGATCGCTTTCTCTGAGGAGACCGGCATTCCGGAGCTGCGCCGCACCACCCGGGACGAGCCCGACTACGGCAAGCTGATGCGCTTCCGGCTGGACCTTCTGAGGGAACACGGCCTGGGACTGAAGGAAATCCAAGCTGTGATTTCCAAAATCGACCCGCTGCCCGGCGCAAGGGACTTTCTGGACCGGCTGCGCGCCGAAGCACAGGTGATCATTTTGAGCGACACCTTCGAGCAGTTCGCAAAGCCCCTGATGGAAAAGCTGGGGTGGCCCACTCTGTTCTGCAACACCCTGGAGGTGGCGAAGAGCGGCGAGATCACCGGCTACAAAATGCGGTGCGAGCAGTCCAAGCTGACCACAGTGAGGGCCCTCCAGTCCATCGGCTACAACACCATCGCCGCCGGGGACAGCTTTAACGATTTAGGAATGATTCAGGCCAGCAAGGCGGGCTTCCTGTTCAAGTCCACCGACGCTATCAAGGCTGCCCACCCAGAGCTGCCCGCCTTTGAGGAGTTCGGCGAGCTGCTTGCCGCCATCGTGGGAGCGTTGGACTGATGGGACTGTTTGGATTTGGAAAAAAGAAACCCCGGGTATCGGGGGACTTTTCCTTCACGATAGAGGACGCCTTTGCCATGCGGGCGGGGGGATGCGTGGTAGCCGGCCAGGTGACCGGCGGCGAGGTGCGCAAGGGGGCGTCGGTCACCTGTATTCCAGCGCAAGGGGAGCCCTTCTCTTGCACGGTTCAGGAGATCGAGCAGCCCCACCCCGAATCCCAGGGGGAGTTTGTCCATCCGGACAGGGCCAGCGCCGGCGGCCCCTGGGCGGCCCATTATTCCTTCTTTATTTCTGACCGGAGTAAGACGGAGTTTCACCCCGGCGACCGCCTAGTTTCAGGAAATGAGTGAGACTGTATGAACAATTTATTTGACAATCTGCCCTTCAAGCCGGCGGATATCCTTCTGCCCCGGGACTGCGACCTGTCCCTGTGGTCGGTGATCGCCTGCGACCAATACACCTCCCAGCCGGAATACTGGCAGCGGGTGGAGGAGCGGGTGGGGAGAGCGCCCTCCGCCCTGCGGCTGATTCTGCCTGAGAGCTGTCTGGACGGCCCCAGCGTGGAGACTGACATCATGGAAACCAACAACACCATGAGCCGCTACCTGCGGGAGGGCCGCTTCCAGGTCTGGCCGGAGGCCATGATCTATATGGAGCGCACCCTGAGCTCCGGCAGGGTACGCCGGGGGCTTGTGGGCATGGCGGACCTCGCCCAGTACGACTACGAGCCCTATTCCGCCTCCGCCATCCGGGCCACGGAGGGTACCGTCATGTCCCGCATTCCGCCCCGGGTGGCGGTGCGGAAAAACGCCCCCATCGAGCTGCCCCACGCCATCCTGCTGGCCGACGGAATGGACGTCATCTGCGCTCTCTCCAGCCGGACAAAAGAGATGGAGAAGCTCTATGATTTCGACCTGATGGAGGGAGGCGGGCATCTCAGGGGCTGGCTGCTGACCCAGACCCATCAGGAGGAGATTGCCCGGGCTCTGCAGGCGATGAAGGAGCGGGCGGACCAGGACCGCGGCGGCTTCCTCTTCGCCGTGGGAGACGGCAACCACTCTCTGGCCGCCGCCAAGGAGTGCTACGAGCGGCGCAAGGGACTCACCGAGCCGGTCCAGTGGCCTGACCTGCCCTCCCGATATGCCCTGTGTGAGGTGGTGGATCTTCACGATGAGGCGCTGGAGTTTGAGCCTATCCACAGGGTGGTGTTCGGCGTGAAGCCGGAGGAACTGCTGGACGCCATGGGCCGGTATTACCCGGATGCCCTCCGGGGCAGGCAGCTTGACCAGCGGGTGCGGAGCATGGCCCAGTGCATCCCCTTCGTCTATCGGGACGGCGAGGGCGAATTTGCCCTGCTCCACAGCGCCTCCCTCACGGAGGCGGGGGCCCTTCATGACTTCCTGGATCAGTATCTGGAGCGGAACCCCAGAGCCCGGATCGACTACATACACGGAGAGACCGAGGCCCGGACGCTGGCGGAGGAGCGGGAGGATGCGGTTGCCTTCCTGCTGCCCGCCATGGACAAGAGGGAGCTGTTCCCCGCCATCATCAGCCACGGGGCCCTGCCCAGAAAAACTTTCTCCGTGGGCCAGGCCCAGGACAAGCGATTCTATCTGGAGGCCCGGAAAATCAGAAAATAATCCCGGTCAGGAGGGGTCCGCTGTGGAGCTAAAGGCCTGTGCAAAGCTGAATCTGACTCTGGACGTGCTGGGCAAGCGTCCGGATGGCTACCATGATCTGTGCATGATCATGCAGTCCGTTGAGCTGGCGGACACCCTCACGCTGGAGCCCAACGGAGACGGGGCGCTGCGGGTGCGCACCAACCTCCACTTTCTGCCCGGCAACGAGAAAAATCTGGCCGCCCAGGCCGCTCTGCGCTGGTGGGAGAGCCGGCACCAGCCCTGCCGCGGGATGGACATTGCCATCGAGAAGCACATCCCTGTCTGCGCCGGGATGGGGGGAGGGAGCAGCGACGCCGCCGCCGTCCTCCGGGCGCTGAACGAGATGGAATCCGCGGGGCTCCCCCCGCAGGCAGTCGCCAGGATTGGGGAGCAGGTGGGCTCCGATGTCCCTTACTGCGTTCTGGGGGGCACCGCCCTGGCCGAGGGCCGCGGGGAGCTTCTCACCCCTCTCCCCCCTCTGCCCCGGTGCTGGGTGGCGCTGTGCAAGCCGGAGTTCTCCATCTCCACCCCCGCCCTCTTCGCCAGAATTGACAGTGTCCGCCTGCGCTGCCGCCCGGATACCCGGGGGGCTGTCGCCGCTTTGGAGGCGGGGGATCTGGCCGGCGTGGCCCGGCGGATGTACAACGTCTTTGAGGACGCTCTGCCGGACCGGCAGCAGGCCCGGGTGAAGGACGTCAAAAACGTCCTGATCCAGTGCGGGGCTCTGGGCGCCAGCATGAGCGGCACCGGCCCCACAGCCTTCGGCCTCTTCGACAGTGAGGCCGCCGCCCGAGAGGCCTGCGAGCGTCTGTCGGACTTAGGCGGCGAGGTATTCCTGACCCGAACAATATAAAACGAAGCAGCGGCGCGCCCCATGGGGCGCGCCGCTGTGATGTCAGAAATCCTTTTTCACTCAGCGTACTTCCAGACGCCGTCCTCATAGACAATGGTAACCGTAAAGTTGTCGAGGATCTCTTCATCCCCATAATAGGTGCAATGGCCGCTGAACACCGCTGCATTCTCGCTTCGGAGAAGCAGCTTGTCCACCACGACCATAATCCCGCCGTCGCCCATGCCCAAGTCGGTCCGGTAGAGCGCACCGTTGTGGGTGATATAGCAGCTGGATATTTGTGGAAGCAGCGCACTGTCAAACTCGGGGTTGGACCGGGAAATCTTCCGGTTCCACAGCTCCCGGGTCGTGCGGATCACATCCTCCAGGCTGTTAAAGCCAAGAACCCGGTAGAACACCCAGGGATTGCCGTCGATCTCCTTTGTGATGGAATCATCATAGTTGCAGCTTGTGGGCCAGTTATTCATAATACCGATGTGCATGGAGCCGAAAGCATCATTCAGCCGCCGGGCGATTATCAGCAGCGCCTCGTCCGAAATGTCCCGGGTGGTCTTGCCGGCGGCCAGGCACTCCAGCTCGGCCCGGGTCTCGGTGACCAGCGCCGGTTCGCCAAAGGCGATATCGTTGCAGTCCATATCGCTGATTAGCTCCTCTACACGCAGGTTCTGGCCCATGGCCATGAGGAATTCCGATCTGGAGACCTCCGTGCCGTTCATACGGTACGTGTCATGTCCATCTCCGTCTTCGTAGTTGAAGGAGTGGCCGAAGCTGGTCGTGCCGGAGGGATAGAAGAAGGTGCTGTCCTCGTAGTAGGCGCCCCCGGCCTGGAACTCAATCCCCCACTCTCCGGTAGAGATATTCCGGCACAGCAGCCAGCCCAACTGGCCGCCGGCCATGACGCCGAGTGATTCGGCGGTGAGCTGTCCGTCCTTCCAGGTGTAGAGCATGGCGTCGGGCTCCCGGAGTACAATCAGCTCCTTGACCCCGTCGCCGTTGACGTCCGCCAGACGGGCGCAACAGTATCCTGTCAGCTCCCGGTCCAGCACGGCCAGCATGGCTTTTGCCATAGCGGCCTGGTCATCCTCGGGCTCCTCTCCGTAACTCCGGGCGGTGTCCAGAACCACGGCGCTGCCGTTCCAGCCCACATAGAAGTCCAGAGCCTGTCCCAGGTCCCGGAGCTTGAAATAGGTGTAGCCGTTTCCGCTGTCGTCCATCAGGGAGATGGCGGTCATGTCCACTGCGGCGCTGTTGATGCGCAGAGACACATCTCCGCCCGCATAATCCCTGTCCCCGGAGAAGGGGGTGGCCATCTCGCCCCCCACGGGGGTGTAGGCCGTGCCGGTGAGGATGCCGATGGAGCCGTCGTACACCACGTCAAACTGGGCCCTTGTGCCGCTGAGGGCGCAGGCGATGTCACGCAGCCGGACGTAGTTGGTGCCGTTGCCGTTCTCATCCAGCAGCATGTAGGTCTGGAAACAGACAGTCTTTCCGTCGATGGAAATACTCTGCTCCGAGGCGTAGGCGGTGCCGCTGGCCGGAATGCTTTCCGCCGCCAGCGCCGCCGGAAGTATGGAGATCGCCATGCAGAGGGTCAGGGCCAGGGATAACAATTTTTTCATTTCAGTTCCTCCTCTTGTTGATTTACTTAAACGAGAAAGTCTTTACTTTGGTAAAAAGTATAACACAAAGCCGGGCTGTGCGCAATGTTTTTTGTGAAAATTCCGAAAAGACCCCAGGTATAAAAATTCCGCGCCCCGTCCATACTGTAAGAAATTTACAGAAGCGGACGAAATTTTTGTCCCGGGAGGGCTTTATGGACCGAAAATTGAAACGCTGGGAGCTGGCGCTGATGGTGGGTATTTTGGCAGCTCTGACGGTGGGGAGCTGGCTGGGCCAGGAGCAGCAGGAGCTGGCAGACAGCGTCATCCGCTTTCATGTCATCGCCAACTCAGACAGTGAGGAGGACCAGGCTCTGAAGCTGGCTGTGCGGGACCGGGTGCTGGAGCAGGCGGAGCGTCTCTATCCGGAGGGGGCCACCCTGGACGAGGCCCGCGCCGCCCTGGAGGGGCACCTGAATACGCTGGCCGCCGCCGGCCGGGAGGTGGTGGAGGAGCTGGGCTGCGACTACCCTGTCACCGCCCAGCTCTCTGACTGCTGGTTCCCCCACCAAGGAGTATGAGGGCTTTGCCCTGCCCGCCGGGAATTATACAGCCCTTCGGGTGACCATTGGGGAGGGGAAGGGAAAAAACTGGTGGTGCGTGGCCTTCCCGCCCCTGTGCCTGGGCGCAGCCAGCGAGACGGTGGACCAGGCTCTGGAGGCCGGCCACTTTACGCCGGAGCAGGGCGCTCTGGTAACCGGCGGGGACGAGGGCTATGTGATCAAGTTTAAGGCCATGGAGTGGCTGGGAGAATTTCAGGGATTTTTGTCGCGGTAATACACCTTTCAGGCGGAGAGCGCCCCGGACTGTGCTGGCTGTACAGTCCGGGGCGCTCCATTTTTTCTTTACCTCCGCCCCAAAATATGATATGATGGGACGAAAAGGGGGAGAGCAGATGGCCGCCTGGAAGAAAAACACCGTCCACACTCTGAACATAACCGGGTACGCCGCGGAGGGGATGGGCGTGGCCCGCCTGGACGGGCGGGTGGTCTTTGTCCCCTGCACCATCCGGGGGGAGCAGTGGGCTGTCCGGCTGGAGCGGGTGAATAAAAACGTGGCCTGGGGCCGGGGGACCCAGCTCCTTCTCCCCTCCCCGGAGCGGAGGGAGCCCTGCTGTCCCCTCTATGGGAGGTGCGGCGGCTGCCAGTTCCGCCACATGACCTACGCCGAGGAGCTGCGCGCCAAGGGTCAGCGCATCTCTGACGCCCTTGAGCGGGTGGGCCGCGTAAAGCTGGACCTGCCGCCGGTTCTGGGGGCGGAGCACCCCGACCGCTATCGGAACAAGGTGCAGTTTCCTGTGTCGCAGGAGAGGAGGGGCCTTGCCGTGGGCTATTACCGGCCCCGGAGCCATGACGTGCTGGACGCCCCGGACTGCCTCCTTCAGCCAGAGGCTGTCACCCGCCTGCGGAGGACCTTTAAGGAGTGGATGGAGGCCTGTTCCATTCCCGCCTATGAGGAGGAGACGGGCCAGGGACTGATCCGCCACCTCTACCTCCGGACGAACCGTCAGGGCGAGAGCCTGGTGTGTGTGGTAGCCAATGGGGAGCGCCTCCCCCACAGTGCTCCTCTGGTGGATGCACTGCGCCGGACGGAGCCCGGTCTGGCCGGGGTGGTGCTGAACATCAACACACAAGACACCAATGTGATCCTGGGCAGCGGGTACTCCGTCCTGTGGGGCCGGGACTGGCTGGAGGAGGCGCTGTGCGGGCTGACCTTCCGCCTCTCCGTCCCCTCCTTCTTCCAGATCAACCGGGCCCAAACCGAGCGGCTGTACCGCACCGCATTGGACTTCGCCGGACTCACCGGGTCGGAGACGGTGCTGGACCTGTACTGTGGGATCGGCACCATCTCCCTGGCCCTGGCAAAGCAGGCCGGGCGGGTCATTGGTGCGGAAATCGTTCCCCAGGCCATTGAGGACGCCAGGGCAAACGCCCAGCGAAACGGAATTTCCAACGCGGAGTTTTTCTGCGGCGACGCGGGGGCCGTGGCCCGGCGGCTGGGGGCGGAGGGCGTCCGTCCCCAGGTCATCTGTATAGACCCGCCCCGAAAGGGACTGGCCCCCGAGGTGCCCGCCCTTCTAGCCGGCATGAACCCGGACCGTATTGTCTATGTCTCCTGCGACCCGGCCACTCTGGCCCGGGATGTGGGCCGCTTTACCGGCCTGGGCTACCATTCCGTCCAGGCCCAGGGGGTGGATTTGTTCCCCAGAACCGCCCATGTGGAGACGGTCCTGCTGCTGCAGAGAGGGGGCCTGTAAGCATCCAGGAGGCCCTGTTTTATCAAGGTCAAATATGCCCCTGTCCCTCCCAAGCGGAAGGACAGGGGCTCAATTATTTCACAATCAGTTTGTAGGCGTCCATCCCCGGCAGCAGTGACAAAAACGACTGCACCACGCGCTTTGCCTCCGCGTCGGCGCTGGTCAGCACCCCCCGGTCGATGGCTTTCCGCTCCATATCAGACTTTTGACCGCTGACAAACTCGTTATAATTCTCGATGGAGATGGGGTTAAACACATTGTTGGTCTCATCCAGCACCACAAGGGTATCCTCAAAGGTCTCGTGGGAGATAATCTGGCTGTCAGGCAGGAGCACGGTGACGGTATGGGCCTCCTCGTCCACATTCACCCGGGCCTGGTTCAAATCCAGCCCCACCTTAATCCGCCCATCATAGGCGACAATAAACCGTTTTCCGGTGAAAGGGACGTTAAAATCCTTGCCAATGATGGTAATCTGGTTCTGATTTTCATATTTGCCCGAGTTGGTATAGATGTACTCTGTGGTCACCAGCTCCTGAAGGCCGGCGAGCCGGTCTCCCACCAGGCTGTTGGTGATCACGGGCTGAGCCTCGTGGATCAGTCCGTCCTCCTCCTTCTGCACCGCCTTCTCCCGCATGGCCTCAATGGTCTCCCGCTGGAGCTGGAGCTCCGTCTCCATGCTCCTCTGCCGGTCCAGGGCGGACAAAAAGGAGCGGCCCATGAGCCCGGTGATCAGAAGCAATACAGCCACCAGCGCCCAAGGAAACCACTTTTTTCTCCAAATTTTCACTTCATGGGGCTCAATTTCCAGCTTATTCACAGCAGAAACCTCCCTTACCTCGGCGGTCAGACATATTTTCGTCCTTTTTGTCGATTATACCATGGAAGCGCCGGCATTACAAGTCTATTCCGGCCGCCCCGAAAATACCCGTCCTTGCCGCCGCGCATAAAAAATCAGGCTGGAGGATTTGATGCCCTCCAGCCCGATCCCTATCCCTTGAGGAAAAACCATGCGGCGATTCCCACAACCACCAGCAGACCCAGAATAATCCAGGGAGCGGCGCTGCCTTTCTTTTTTTCAGGCGCACTGCGGGAAACATAGAAGTTCACGTCACTCCGCTGTCTGGCATTCTCCGGTTCCTTTGAGAGCTCCTTCTGCCGCTCCAAATCCTGAATCAGCCGGAGCTCCGCATCCAGCGTTGCGCCGCAGTACCCACAGAAGATACGGGAATCTTCGTTGATGCGGTGACAATCGGGGCAGCGTTTTGACATAAATATACTCCTTCACAGGGCGGCCCGGTCAGGCACCGCCATATTTTTCGCTGTTTGACATCAGATTATATCAGAAAAGCCCGCCCTTCGCAAGATGATTTCCCCTAATCAGCCAAATTTTCACTAAAAAACGCCAGAGCGTTCCGCCACAAAATCCTCTCCGCCTGGCCCTGGGACAGGCCCTTGTCCAAAAAGAACTGATACAGTCCCGCAAATTTTGCCGGACTGTCCAGGCCGGGGGGCAGGTCCGCTCCGTCGCCGTCGGAGCCCAGGGCCAGGCAGTGCTCTGCCCCCAGCTCCAGAAAACGCTCCACATGGCGCCACAGGTCCTCCAGCTCTGCGGGGCGGCCGTCCTCCCGCAGGAAGGCATTATAGTAATTCAGGCCAATGAGGCATCTCCTGGCCGCCATCTCTCTGATCTGGCCGTCGGTGAGGTTGCGCCGGTGGCCGCATACCGACCGGGCGTTGGAGTGACTGGCCGCAAAGGGCTTCCGGGCGGTCTCAAGCAGGTCAGAGAGGCCCCTGTCATTCAAGTGGGACACATCAATCAGGATTCCTTGGCGCTCCAGCTCCCGGACGGCCTCCCTACCGAAGGGGGACAGGCCGTGGTCCGTCACATTGCCGGAACCGATCTCGTTCTCCCCGTTCCAAGTGAGGGTGATCATCCGCACCCCGTCCCGGGCCAGGACCTCAATCCGGTCCAGGCGGCCCGCCAGCGCAGAGCCGTTTTCCACGGTGAGGACTGCCGCTGTCCTGCCGACCGCCCAGGCGGACTCGATGTCCCCGGCGGTGCGGCAGGGGAAAACCTTATCCTGCAAAGCCTCCATCTGCCGGTAAAAGCTGCCCCGGTGAAGGTCATAATAGGCCACGGCCTCCTCCTTCTGCAGCCCGTCTGGGAGGAAAATGGCGCAGCACTGGCACCAGTGCACCCCCTCCGGGATGGTGGACAGGGAGAAGTGCCGTCCGGCCAGGTCCAGGGTATCAGTCTCCCGGACCCGCTCCGCCAGGACGCCGGCAGCCGCCGCCCGCCGGGAAGGGTCCCGGAACGCCGTCATCAGGTCCCGGTCCTCCGGGCCCAGAGCAGTGAGCGTGTCGCAGTGCAGGTCGATCAGGGCGTAAGGATACATAAAAACTCCTCCTTTTCCGCTCTACGCAAGCGGTCAGCACGGTTTCCTCATGGTCAGCGAGATCCGCTTCTTTTTCTCGTCCACCTCCACCACCCAAACGGTGATCACGTCCCCCACGGCCAGCAGCTCAGAGGGGTGCTTCACCCGCCGGGGGAGCTTGGAGATGTGGACCAGTCCGTCCTGGTGGACGCCGATATCCACAAAGACGCCGAAGTCAATCACGTTGCGCACCGTGCCCTGGAGCTCCATGCCCGGCTTCAGGTCCTTGGCCTCCATCACGTCGGTGCGCAGGATGGGGGGCGGCAGCTCGTCCCGGGGGTCCCGGCCGGGCTTGGACAGCTCCTTCACAATATCTGCCAGAGTGGGGACCCCGGCTCCGCAGGTTTCGCTGAGGACCTCATAGCCCAGGGTCTCAGCCTTCTCCTTCAATCCGGCAATGCTCCCCGCCTTCACATCCTCCAGGGTATAGCCGCAGGCCTGGAGGAGCTTCTCCGCCGCCCCATAGCTCTCCGGGTGGACGCCGGTGTTGTCCAGGATGCTCTTGCTCTCAGGCACCCGGAGAAAGCCGGCGCACTGCTCGAAGGCCTTGGGCCCCAGCTTGGGCACCTTGAGCAGCTGTTTCCGGGTGGTGAAGGCCCCATTCTCCTCCCGATACTTCACCAGGTTTTTCGCAGTAGCGGCGGTGAGGCCGGACACCCTCTGGAGCAGGGAGGGAGAGGCGGTGTTTGCGTCCACTCCCACAGCGTTTACGCAGTCCTCCACCACCCCGTCCAGGGCCTCGCTGAGCCGGGCCTGGGGCATATCGTGCTGATACTGCCCCACGCCGATGGCCTTGGGGTCAATCTTCACCAGCTCAGCCAGGGGATCCTGAAGCCGCCGGGCGATGGAGACGGCGCTTCTCAGGTTCACGTCGAACTGGGGAAACTCCTCTGCGGCCAGCTTACTGGCGGAGTATACCGAGGCGCCCGCCTCGCTGACAATCATGTAGCTGACCCCTCCGCCCAGTTTTTTGATCAGCTCCACTGTCATCTGCTCCGTCTCCCGGCTGGCGGTGCCGTTGCCGATGGCGATATGCTCCACCCCGTGCTTCTGAACCATCCCGGCCAGTTTGACAATACACTCCTGCTTCTGCCGCTCCCCATAGGTGGGATAGACCACAGCCGTGTCCAGAACCTTGCCGGTTCCGTCCACCACTGCCACCTTGCAGCCCATGCGGTACCCCGGGTCCAGGCCCATCGTCACCCTCCCCTTGACAGGGGGCTGCATAAGCAGGGGCTTGAGGTTGAGGGCAAACATGTGGATCGCCCCCTCGTTGGCCTGATCAGTCAGATAGCTGCGAATCTCCCGCTCCATGGAGGGCTGGATCAGGCGGTCATAGGCGTCGTCCGCCGCCGCCCGCACAAAATCCATGGCCGCCCGGTTGGGCACCACCATCCGGCGCACGGCAATGTGGGCGGTCTCCGCATCCAGCTCCACAGACCCCTTCAGCACGTCCTCCCGCTCTCCCCGGTTGATGGCCAGCACCTGATAGCCCTGGACGCGGCTCACCGGCTGCCTGAAATCATAGTACAGGCGGTAGACCGTGTCCTCAGGCTCCTTGTCCGCCGCCTTGGAGACCAGCAGGCTGCGGCGGAGGTAGAGGGTTCGCAGCTCCTTGCGGATGTCGGCGTCGTCAGAGATGAGCTCGGCAATAATGTCGTTGGCCCCCTGGAGGGCGTCCTCCACAGTCTCAACCCCCTTCTCCGGGTCCACATAGTCCCGGGCGGCGGCGGTCATATCCACGGGGGGGCCGAAGGCAAAGGCCATGGCCGCCAGGGGCTCCAGCCCCCTCTCCCGGGCCACGGTGGCCCGGGTGCGCCGTTTCTGCTTATAGGGGCGGTACAGGTCCTCCACCTCCGCCAGCGAAGCGGCGGAGTCAATGGCGGCGGCAAGCTCTGCCGTGAGCTTGCCCTGATTCTCAACAGCGGTCTTCACCTCGCCCCTCCGGGCCTCCAGATTCCGCAGATATTGCAGGCGGTCGGCCAGCTCCCGGAGCAGCTGGTCGTCCATAGAGCCGTGGAGCTCCTTGCGGTAGCGGGCGATAAAGGGGATGGTGGCCCCCTCGTCAATCAGCTGAACCACGTTCTGCACATGCTGTCCGGTGCGGCCCAGCTCCCGGGCCAGAGTTTCTACGATAGGGTCCATAGTCCTTCTCCTTGGTAAATAAAGTCAAGAAACAGTTTACCGCAAATGCGTCAAAATGTCCAGCACAAACACAGTGGACGACAGGTTTCGACCCCGTTAAGATTTCCCATCCTCCCCTCCCGGGCTTTACCTTTGGCCGAATCTTTGGTATAATGAAGGGGCTTTACAGGGGAGGCGGCGCCATGTTTCGATTTTTCAAAGAGCTGTACCACTGGGCGGATGTGCAGGGGCACCGCATCCCCGCCGTCCCCCGAAACCTGGGGATTACGGCCCTGTTTCTGTGCGCGGCTTACTACGCCAGCAGCATTCTCATCGGCCACACCGGCGGGGAAAACAACTCCGCCCTGGTCTTTGTGCTGGCTGTGGCGTTAATATCCCTGCTCACCTCGGGCTACATCTACGGCATCGCCGCCTCCATCATCGGAACCTTCTGTATCAACATCTATTTTATGGAGCCTTACAACGCTTTCTCCCTCAGCAGGACCGGCTACCCGGTTGCCATGCTGTCCATGATTGCCATCTCCTGTGTGGTGTGCGCACTCACCGCCCGGGTAAAGCGGCAGGCCCTTGAGGCCGTCCGCCGGGAGAGGAGCACAAAGGCGCTGTATGAGATGAACGAGAAGCTCAACGCGGAAAAGGCGGCCATTCAGCTGGAATCCGACCGCATCTCCATCCGGGAAAATATCCTCCGGGCGGTGTCCCACGACCTGCGCACCCCCCTCACCTCCATCTCCGGGGCGGTGGCCGTACTTCTGGAGAGCCCGGAGGTATCCCCCAAAAACCTGGCCATGCTCCACGATATCAAGCAGGACGCCGACAGTCTGATTGTCATGGTGGAGAACCTGCTGTCCGTCACCCGGGTCCAAGATGGAACCATCCCCCTGAAAAAGCAGGAGGAAATGCTGGAGGAGGTGGCGGGAGACGCTCTGCTCACTACCCGGCGGCGCTTTCCTGACTTCCATGTGGAGCTGGATCTGTCCGAGGACATCCTCTATCTGCCCATGGACTCCATCCTGATCAAGCAGGTGATGGTCAACCTGCTGGAAAATGCCATCCGCCACTCCGGAGACCGGGAGCACATCCGTATGTGCCTGTATCGGAAGGAGGACTGGGCCATAGCAGAGGTCCAGGACCGGGGCCGCGGCCTGTCCCCGGAGGTCTGCCAGGCCGTCCAGGCCGGCCAGCCCATACCCCGCTCCCTGTCGGGAGACTCCACCCGGGGAATGGGGATTGGTCTGTCGGTGTGCCAGAATATCATCAAGGCTCACGGCGGCTTCTTCACCGCCGATAACCTCCCTGCGGGCGGAGCAGTCTTCCGCTTCGGCCTGCCCATGGAGGAGCAGCCGGCATAACCGGACGGGGCCGCCCCGGACCGCCCCGGACTAAACAATGGAGGAGCTTTCCATGAGTGAAAAACAGACCATCCTCATCATTGAGGACGAACGGACCATCAGCAACTTTATCAGCCGGGCGCTCACCGCCAGCGAATATCGCACCATACCTGCCTTCACCGGCAAAGAGGGCCTGTCCCTGTTTTTCTCCCACGGTCCGGATCTGGTACTGCTGGACCTGGGCCTGCCTGACATAGACGGGCTGGAGATTCTCACTCAGCTCCGGGGCCTGCCCCGGGAGATCCCGGTTATCATTATCTCCGCCCGGGACCGGGAGGCGGAGAAAGTCCGGGCCCTGGACATGGGGGCGGACGACTATGTGGTCAAGCCCTTCGGCGTATCCGAGCTTCTGGCCCGAATCCGCTCCGCTCTGCGCCGTGCCGACCGGCTGAAGCTGAGCCAGGGCATCCAGCGCAGCGTCTATCAGATCAAGGATCTGACCATCGACCTGGCCCGCCATCAGGTCCTGCTGGGCGGTGAGGAGATTCATTTCACCCAGAACGAGTTTAAAATTATTGAGCTGCTGGCCATCCACGCCGGCAAGGTGCTCACCTACGATTTCATTCTGGAGCACATCTGGGGCCCTTACGGCGGCAGCGGCAGCAATCAGATTCTCCGGGTCAACATGGCAAATATCCGCCGCAAGCTGAAGGAGAACCCCTCTGATCCCAAATACATACACACCGAGCTGGGCATTGGCTACAGGATGCTGGACGACTGAAGGCGGCGTCCTGAGGCCGCTGCTTCAGGGCGCCGTTAACATCTTTTTTACACCTGTCACCCCTTCATTTACACCTATTTTATGTCCTTTTTGCTATGATAAGGGTGCAGGTAGGTTTTATTTGCACATCGTCGATATCCGGGTCTGCTCACTTCCCGGATACCCCCCACAGGCCGGGCTCTCCGGTCCTTTCTCTCTCCCGGACCGGACCTCTCTCCCCCTGCCTGTACCCGCCGCTCCCTTTCCGCCAAAGGGGGGCGGTTTTTTTATGCCATCTCCCGGCGCAGCCTGTCCAGCGCCCGGCGCTCCAGGCGGGAAATCTGAACCTGAGATACCTCCAGCACCCGGGCGGTGTCCACCTGGGTCAGCCCCTTGTAGTAACGCAGGAGGATCACCTGCCGCTCCCGCTCCGGCAGGGCGGAGACAGCAGAACGGAGGGTGATGCGCTCCACCATCCCCTCCTCCTCATTGCCGCTGGTGAGCATCCCCTCCAGGGTGAGGCCGTCGGCCCCCGTCTCCGCCTGGAGTGACACAACCGGGTCAATGGCCGTCTCGGCGGCGGCAATGTCCTCAGGGGTCAGGCCGGTGTCCGCCGCCAGCTCAGACAAACTGGGCTCCCGGCCCAGCTGGGCAGACAGCCGGGCCCGCGCCGCCCGAATCCCCGTGCCCCGCTCCTTCAGCCCCCGGCTCACCTTCACCGGGCCGTCATCCCGGAGAAAACGGCGGATCTCCCCGGCAATCTTGGGCACGGCGTAGGTGGAGAACTGGGTGCCGAACTCGGGGTCAAAGCCCTGCACCGCCTTGAGAAAGCCCAGACAGCCCAACTGATACAGGTCGTCCGGCTCCACACCCCGGCCGTAATACCGGCGCACCACGCTCCAAATCAGGCCGTTGTTCTCCAGAAGCACCTGTTCACAGGCCGCGCTGTCCCCTCCCCGTGCGGCCTCCAACAGGGCGGAGCCGGTAAGAGGGCCGCTCACCGGCCGGCCCGGCAGGCAATTTTCCGCACCATCGTGACGGTAGTGCCCTTGCCGGGGGCGGAGCGGACCTTCAGGGTATCCATAAAGCTCTCCATAATGGTAAAGCCCATGCCGGAGCGTTCCTCGCTGCCCGTTGTGAACAGGGGGGTGCGGGCCTTATCCACGTCGTCGATGCCCACGCCCCAGTCCCGCACTATCATCTCCAGCGCATGACCCTCCCGGATGCGCAGCTTCAGCACAATTCTGCCCAGGGTCTCCGGGTATGCGTGGACTATCGCGTTGGTCACCGCCTCGCTGACAGCGGTCTTAATGTCGTTGACCTCCTCCAGCGTGGGGTCCAGCTGGGCGGCAAAGCAGGCCGCCGCCGTCCGGGCAAAGCCCTCGTTGGCCGAGCGGCTGGGGAACTCCAGGGTGACTTGATTTTCGATTTTCATATGTACGTTCCTCCTCATTCAAACCTGATCAGCCGCTCCAGCCCAGCGGCCCGGAACACCCTGCCCGCCTGGTCCGGCGTATTGATCACCCGCATGGACCCCTGCACCTGGCCCATTCGCCGGTGGGCCCGGAGCAGCACGGCAATCCCCGAGCTGTCGGTAAAGGACAGCCCGCTCAGGTCCAGGGTCAGCTCCTTGGGCTGGGCCTGGTCAATGCGGCGGTCCAGCTCCGCCATCACCGATTTGGCCCCATGGTGGTCCAGTTCCCCCGCCACCAGTGCGGTCAAGCAGCGTTTCTCCTCTTTACAGGTCACCGGCATGGGGACCCGCTCCTTTCCTTGGGCGCCGAGAGCACCCATTATTTTCCAGTTCAGTATAGGACAAGCCCCAGGTCGAATACGGCCGTTTTCAGCCTGAAAAGAGTTTTATTTACAAAAGAGGATTCTGGTGTATAATATTGATGATGCTTGTACTTCAGAATGGAGGGACGTTCCATGTCCCATGAGCTGCACCTCACCTCGGGAACCATCACCCCCCAGCTGCTCCGGCTGACGCTGCCCCTGCTGTGCGCCAATGTGCTCCAGCAGCTGTACAACATTATCAACTCCCTGGTGGTCACCCACTATATCGGGGAGGGGGCCTTCGCCGCCCTGGGCGTGGCGGAGAGCGTGATGAACCTGTACATCTATGTGATCACGGGGGCCTGTATGGGGGCCGCCGTCCTCATCGCCCAGTTTTTTGGCGAGGGCGACATGGACAAACTGCGCCAGCAGCTGTACACCTCCGCCGTCCTCATTGGGGGCTGCACGCTGGCCGCCGTCCTCCTGGGACAGCTTCTCCTGCCCCAGCTTCTCCGCCTCATCCAAACTCCCGATGAGCTGATGGCCGGTGCCTCCGCCTACCTCCGGGTCATCCTGGCCGGCATGGTGTTTACCTTTACCTATAATTATCTGGCCTCCGCCCTCCGTGCAGTGGGCGACACCAGGGCTGCGCTCTGCTTCCTCCTCCTCTCCCTGGGCTACAACCTGATTGCCGCGTGGATCCTGGTTGCAATCCTGAACCTGGGCATACTGGGCACCGCTCTGGCCACTGCCTCAGCTCAGCTGCTCTCCTCCCTGCTCTGTCTGTGGTACATCCAGAAAAACCGTCCCTTCCTCACCATCCGCCGGCAGGATATGCACATGGACCGCCGCCTTCTGGGCCGGACCGGCAGCTTTGCCGCCGTAGCCGCGCTCCAGCAGTCCAGCCTCTACCTGGGCAAGCTGATGATCCAGAGTGCCGTCAACGGGATCAGCCTGATCAGCACCGCCCCCATCTCCGCTTTTGCTGCCGCCACCCGGGTGGAAAACTTCATTCAGGCCTTTGGCATCAGCGGCTGTGAGGCCACCTCCATTTTTATTGCCCAGAACAGGGGTGCCGGGGAGGAAAAGCGGGTGCTGGCCGGCTTCGCCCGGTCGGCCGTCATGCTCATTGGGATGGGTCTGGCCTTCTCTTTCCTCCTCCGTTTTGGCGGCACCCTTCTGGCCACCCTCTTCCTGGAGCCGGGGACAGACGCCCTCCCCTACGCCGCGTCCTACCTCCGGCTCATGGGTCTGTTCTATTTCCTGTCCTTCACCGGCCACCTCTTTGTGGCCTGGTTCCGGGGCACCGGACGGATGAACATCACCTTCTGGGGCACCACCCTTCAAATTGCCATCCGGGTCGCCGGCGCCTATCTTCTCATCTCCGCCATGGGGCTGGACGCCGTGGCCCTGTCCACAGGCCTGGGCTGGGTGGCTATTGTCCTGTTCCAGGTCACCGTCTTCCTGCTGGAGCAGCGAGGTATCTGGCCCAGACAAAATCCCTAGACCGCCTTGACCTGCCGCCCATATCCAGGCCGTCCAGCGGCCATTTGGAGCGAAAAAAGAGGCTGCCTTTATGGCAGCCTCTTTCTGTTCAGTCCTGCTTCTCTTCGCCGCACTGGCAGCCGCACTCACACTCGGCCGGCTCCTCCCGGACCTCCGGCTCAACGGCCTCCGCTTGGATCTCCACTTCGACCTCCGCATCCACCTCGGGCTCAGGGTCGCCGGGCTGCTTCAGCTGGGCGATTCGGTCGTTGTTGGTCTCAATCGCGGCCTTGGAGGCGGTGATCCGCTCACAGGCGGCGGCAAAAGCTCCGTCGGGAGCGGCGCCCTGCTCAGCGTAGTAGAGCTTGCCAATCTCAACATAGGCTTTTTTGATTGCGTCCTCCTCGGCCATATTGGCCATCTTCAGCTTGGCAATCTCCGCCAGCCGCTTAGACTGGGCGACGCCGGCCTGCGCCAGGTCCGTAGCCTTGTCCTTCAGAGTATCAAAAGTGTCCTTAAAATCCATTGCACTGCCTCCTTTAAATTACACGGTTTCCCGCTTGCTGTCCCTATTCTATCCGATTTTCCGCCGGGAAGCAAGAGGCTTTATCTTTATTTAATGAATTTTTCATCAGCAGTATATCCGCTCTTTAATCAATACCGCCCAAAATCGCCGGAGCGGCCCTGGGTCACGTCGGAACCGAACTGGTAGTCCTTGCCGGGCAGAATGGCGTTGAGGGCGATGCCGGCAATGGCGGCGATGGCCAAGGAGGTAAGGGTGATGGAGGTGCCACCGAACTGGAAGGTCAGGCCAGAGAACTCGTTGTTAAAGCCCCAGATTTTAAAGCCCAGACCGCACACCATAATGACAGCGGCAATAATCAGGTTCCGGGAGTTGGTAAAGTCCACCCGATTCTCCACCACATTGCGCACGCCAATGGCAGAGATCATGCCGTACAGGATGAAGGACACCCCTCCGATAATGGCGGTTGGGATGGAGTTGATCACCGCGGCAAATTTGGGAGAGAAGGACAGGATCACCGCATACACGGCAGCCAGGCGGACCACCTTGGGGTCAAAGACCTGAGACAGCTCCAGCACGCCGGTATTCTCTCCATATGTGGTGTTGGCAGGGCCGCCGAAGAGGCCGGCCAGAGACGTGGCGACGCCGTCGCCGATGAGGGTACGGTGCAGGCCCGGGTCCTCAATGAAATTCTCCTCCACGGTTGCAGAGATGGCGGACATATCGCCGATATGCTCCATCATGGCAGCCAGAGCGATGGGGGCCATAACCAGAATGGCGGTCAGGTCAAATTTGGCAAGGACAAAGGGCTGAAGCCCCACAGTGCCGGCGGCGGCCACGCCGGAGAAATCCACCTGCCGGGTGACCAGAGCCACTGCATAGGGGACCAGCACCCCCAGAAGGATGGGAATAATCTTGATCATGCCCTTGCCCCAGATGTTGGCAGCCACAATCACAGCGATGGACAGCACAGCCAGCCACCAGTTTGTGGAGGCGTTGTTGATGGCGCTGGGGGCCAGAGACAGTCCGATGAGGATGATAATCGGCCCGGTAACCACAGGGGGCAGAAAACGCATAACCTGGTGGACCCCCACTGCCTTGATGAGTCCGGCCAGCATCAGATAAAGCAGGCCGGCCACCACGATGCCGCCCAGGGCATAGGGCAGCTTTTCCTCCCCGGTCATGCCGGCGTAGATGCCGGAGTCCAGCTCCGCCACAGCGGCAAAGCCCCCCAGGTAGGCGAAGGAGGAGCCCAGGAAGGCGGGCACCTTCCACTTGGTACACAGATGGAAAAACAGGGTTCCCAGACCTGCAAAGAGCAGCGTTGTCTGGATGCTCAGCGGCAGACCATAGCCCTGGACCAGGATGGGCACCAGCACGGTTGCGCCGAACATGGCGAACATGTGCTGAAGGCCCAGAATCAACATTTTGGGCAGGCCCAGCTGGCGGGCGTCACGGATGGGTTGGTTGTTGTTCATTTCGTTCTCCTTTCTCTCGCGCACAAAAAAACGACCACCAATGCGGCCGTCAACAAAAAACAGAAGCAGAGAGGCTGTCAAGCGTCAAGCCAAAAACCTTCAGCACGGCAATCCCTCCTTTTCTGTCCGAAGCATTATACCAGAAACCGCCCAATTCCGCAAGGGGAGCCGGGCGGTTTTTTTAGTTTAAGCATTTTACACATATTTCATTCATCTTTTCCCCGTTTTCCCTCCCAAATGTCAGCGGCGATGAGGGCTCCGCACCAGACCAGCAGCAGGGCCAAAATGAGGACAGCACAGTTGCGGAAGAAGTCCTGGGGCAGAAGGAGGATTATGGGGTCGGTGCGCCAGTCAAAAATCCAGTTGTCTTTTCCCGGGAAAAAGAGGCAGTGAAAGACTACAAAGGCCCGGTCGAAGTCCAGGGCAGCCAGTCCGCCTATGACCAGGAAGGAGGTCCCCAGTCCCGCCGCCGCCCAGAAGCCCGGCCCCCGGTTCAGAAAGCGGTGAAGACGCACCCGCTTTACCCTGCACACAGCCAGCGCCGTCACCAGCAGGGCCAGGGCGGCTGCCAGCACCCGCAGGTCCATCAGAAACAGCCCCCGCACATCGGCAAAGTGGTCCGCACCGGACTGGGAAAAGGGCAGCACTCCGGCGGAGAACGACTCCCGCTTTCCCAAACAGAAGTCCATCATCTCATCATAGGCCGTCTTAATCTCCCCCCGGGACAGGCCATACCCCTCCAGCTCCATAGGCCCGATGTGGGCATAGTAAAAGCTCCGGCACAGCAGGGGGACGGCGATGGCACCCGTCAGCACCGCCAGGGCGATTGAAACCGACAGGAGAATGGAAAGAAGCTTACTGATTTTCATAAAATCACCTCCGGCTGATTTGGGGGGCGGCCTGGGCTATTTCTGTATTTTACCACAAAAGCGCTCCTCTGGCAAATCAAAAGCGGGTCCGGTACTCCGAACCCGCTTTTTACTCTGTTTGGATGGAACAGGGAAGATTACGCTCTCTTTTTGCCGCCGAAGATGGTCTGGCAGCCCTCGATTGCCAGGACCACAGCCAGGACGACCAGAACCACGGCCAGGATCCCCTGGACATAGGTGGCAAAAGCTGTGGAGCCGGCAAGGATAGCCTTAAAGCGGCTCATGATGGTCTGGCACAGGGACAGAATGGTAACCACCAGCATAAAGATCATAGGAACATAGAACATCTTGTTGTTCTTGCCGATGTTGCCCAGCCAGGCGCAGACGGCCAGCAGGCCCAGACCGGCCAACAACTGGTTGGCGGCGCCGAACAGAGGCCAGATCACGCTGTAGCCGTTCATGCCCAGCGCAACGCCCAGCACCACGGTAATGGCCGTGGCCACATAGGGATTGGCCAGCGTGGCCTTGAAGCCGGTGGCATCCTTATAGGTCTGCCCGGGATCCAGCCAGAACTCCTGGAACATATAGCGGGCCAGACGGGTGGCGGTGTCCAGAGAGGTGAGACAGAAAGCGGAGACGGTGAGGATCAGCAGGGTGCGCACGATGCTCTCCACGCCGGCAAGTCCGGGAATCGTGGCCACCATGCCGGCCAGACCATTGGCAAACACAGCGGTGGGGGCGCGGAGGAAGCCCTCCTCCCCGAAGTTCAGGGAGTAGCGGTTCCACACAAAGGCCACGGCGCACAGGGAAATCAGGGCCAAGGCGCACTCGATGAGCATTCCGCCATAGGCGATGGGCTTGGCGTCCCGCTCGTGGTCCAGCTGCTTGGCAGTGGTGCCGGAGCCTACCAGGGAGTGGAAGCCGGAGATGGCGCCGCAGGCAATGGTGATGAACAGGGCGGGGAACACGGTGCCCAGAGAGGCGGGGTCGCCCTTGGCGTTGACCGTCATGGTGTCGGTCCAGCCGGTGAAGGCGGGCATATTCAGGCTGGTGTTCTGGCCCATCACGCCCGCGCCCAGAATGCCCACAAAGGCAATGATCATCATGCCGTAGAGCAGGAACGAGCTGAGGTAGTCACGGGGCTGGAGCAGAATCCACACCGGGGCCACTGAGGCAACCAGGATGTAGGCGCCGATAATCCACATCCACACATCCTTGCTCAGGTAAATGGGGTGGAAGTTCAGGCCGATTACCAGGCAGACCACAATGCCGATCACGCCCACCACTGTGGCCACAGACAGCGGCGCACCCCGGCGGTAGACCAGGAATCCGAACAGGATGGCCATAATGATAAACAGGATGGACACCATCGCCACTGAGGCGTTGGCGGCGGAGGCCTCCACGTTCAGCACACCGGCCTCGTCGTATGTGCCCTTGAAGGTATCGGCCACAATGGCGGCAAAAGCGGCCACCACCAGGATCAGGGTCAGATAGGAAAAGATGAGGAAGAGCTTTTTGGCCCGGCGGCCGATATTGGCGGAGATGACCTCGCCGATGGACTGGCCCTTGTGGCGGATAGAAGCGAACAGGGCGCCGTAGTCATGGACAGCGCCGAAAAAGATGCCGCCGATCAGGACCCACAGCACCACAGGCACCCAGCCGAAGACGGCCGCCTGAATGGGGCCGTTGATGGGGCCGGCGCCGGCGATGGAGGAAAAGTGATGTCCCATCAGGACGGGGGCTTTGGCAGGGACGTAGTCCATGCCATCCTCCAGCTCATGAGCTGGAGTGGTCTTGGTGTCGTCCACGCCCCACTGCCTGGCCAGCCAGCTGCCGTAGAACACGTAGCCCGCGATCAGAATGGCGCAGCCGACCAAAAGTACCAATACTGCATTCATGGTTGTTTTTTCTCCTCTCCGAGTTGTTTTGCGGAAATGATGCGCTCCACCAGCCGCTTCAGGTCCTTTGCCAGGGCCTTTCCCGGGCGGTTCGTGGTAATTTCCGCCGTGGACGGATCCACGGCCGCTATTCTGAACTCCATCCATCCATGGAGTGATAGCCAATATTCTCTGCGCTTCTTCAGCCTTTTCAGCCAGTCCAGAGCCTCTGGCACGGCGCTGTCATACAGCACCACCGCCGTCAGGTAGGTATACATATGCTGGCTGTGGGGCTTGACCCGGGGCTCGCCGTCCTCCAGGGTGCGGCGGAATACCTCCTCCACCTGGCGCTCGTCCAGAGCGCCCGCATCCCAGAGGTAGATGTATTCGTGGCTCTCCGCCGCCCAAAGCTCCGCCTTCTTCACCAGCACATACTGGCTTGCCCGGCTGTGGTAGGCGCACAGGGCCTTCAGGGTGGTGCCGTCAGCAATCTCCTCCACGTCAAAATAGGCGGAGTAGGCGTTTTTCAGTCCCTGAATCACCTTTTCACTGAGCTGAGACACGGTGTTCCTCTCTTTCTCTCCCGTCTCTCCGGCGGGACTTTATGAACAAATTGTGAAGCAGAGTTATCATAACAGATTTGCCCACTTTTTTCAAGTAAATTTTTTGGTTCATCTCCACAAAATACGCCTGAAAATCACCGCCCTTTTTGCGCCTATGTACAGTCTTGTCCAGATACTGTCCGTTGACAACTGGTCTGTCATCCAGTAGAATGTGGAGAAAGATATTCTCTGTCTCAAGGAGGTATCCACTGTGGACAACAGAAAAAAATCCTCCCTGCACTGGGAGAGCTGGGGCCGGCTGGCCGCTCCCTCCCTGTTTTTTCTCGCCGTCATCTATTATGAGGAGCTGTTCCTGAAGGTCTACTGCTTCCATGCGCTCTCTGTGGAGGGCGTGGTTTTCACATTTTTGTTCACCCTGCCCGTGGCCCTGCTGCTTGGCCTGCTGTGCGGCGGAGTATCCATCGTGTGGGGACGGGTACTGCTGGTGGCATGTACCGGCCTGATCTCTCTGTGGATTGGCTCTCAGGTGGTCTACTACCACATGTTCAAAGCCTTTCTCACCATTTTCTCTCTGACCAAAATGGTTATGGTGGCCCAGTCCTTTGGAGAAATGGCTGTGGGCAATGTACTGGCCAACTGGTTCCCCATTTTGATGATGGTGGGACCCACCCTGCTCGCAATTCTGTACAGAAACAGACTGGTCCCTGACCGGGACGCGGCCAAGGGCCTGCGTCCCCGTTGGGCGGCCATGGCCGCCGCTGCTCAGTTGATCTCCATGGGCCTGGTGCTGCTGTGCGGCGGCGGCGTGCTCTCCCTGCGGTATATCTACTACAGGGCAGCCACCCCGGAACTGGAGGTCCAGAACTTCGGGGTCTTCACCCAGACCCAGCTGGAGGTCTGCCGGGTCCTCTTCGGCATCAAGCCGGACGCCCCGGATACCAGCACGGAGCCCGCGCCGGACAAGGCGCCTCCCGACCTGGAGCCCACCCTGCCTCCGCCTTCAGATTCCTCTCCGCCCCCCAGCTCCGGTGTCTTCCGGCCCGAGGTCACCCCCGGCTGCCACATGCTCCCCATCGATTTTGACACCCTGGCCGCCCAGGAGGAGGACGAGGGGCTGAAGCAGGCGCATCAGTGGTTTGCCCAGAGGGAGCCCACCCAGGAAAACCTGTGGACCGGCTATTTCGAGGGCAAAAACCTCATTTGGATTGTGGCCGAGGGCTTTTCCACTCTGGCCATGGATCCGAAGCGGACGCCCACCCTCTGGAAGCTGTCCCACCAGGGCTTTGTCTTTGACAACTTCTACACCCCACTGTGGGGCGTATCCACCTCTGACGGGGAGTATGTCACCACCACTGGCCTCATCCCAAAATCCGGGGTGTGGAGCTACTCTCTGTCCTCCGAGAACTATATGCCCTTCGCCCTGGGGAATCAGTTCCGCAAGGAGGGCTACCGCACCTTCGCCTTTCACAACTACCTCTACAGCTACTATGACCGGGACAGGTCCCACCCCAACATGGGGTATGAGTACTATGCCCTGGGCCGCGGCCTGGACCTGGAATCAGGCAGCAGCTTCCCGCCCTCCGACCTGGAGATGATGCAGCAGATTGCCCCCATGTTTCTCAGCGAGGACAAATTCATGGTCTACTGCCTCACAGTCAGCGGCCATCTGCCCTACACCCTGGACAGCAACGCCATATCCCTCCGCCACTGGGAGAAGGTGGCGGACCTTCCCTACAGCGAGGAGGTGCGGTGCTATCTGGCCTGTCAGCTGGAGCTGGAGCTGGCCATGGAGAATCTGCTCAGCCAGCTGGAGTCCGCCGGAAAGCTGGAGGACACGGTTATTGTCCTCTCCGCCGACCACTACCCCTACGGCCTTACCGACGAGCAGTACAGCGAGCTTGCGGGCCATGAGGTGGACCCGGTCTTTGAGATCTTCCAAAACACCCTGGTTCTCTGGAGCGGGGACATGGAGGGCGCCAGCGTCCACATCAGCAAGCACTGCTCCAGCCTGGACGTGATGCCCACCCTGTCCAACCTCTTCGGCCTGGACTATGACTCCCGGCTTATCATGGGCTCCGACATTCTCTCCAGCGACGAAGAGCTGGTTATCTTTGCAAACTACAGCTTTATTAACCGGGAGGGGTATTATAACTCCATCACCGACCAGTTCACCCGCTGGGACGGCACTCCGCCCGACCTTGAGGAGGTGGCCGGCATGGTGACCGAGGTGCAGAACCGGGTGGCCTACTCGGCCACAATCCTGGACTGCGACTACTACCGCCTGATCTGGGAGTGGGCCGGTATGATTCCAGAGGCTCCGCCGGACCCCGTCCTGGACAGACCGCCTCCCGAAGACGAATAAAAATGACAGCAGCCCGCCGGCAATGCCGGCGGGCTGCTGCGATCCTGTAAAGAGAGAGGGTGTGATATGTCAACCGTCTGCAGACGGGGATTTTTGGTCTGCCGCGCCGGGGCCAAACCCGCAGGGCGGCAGTGAGGGCGCGTGCCACGCGCCGGAAGGAATGGGAACCGGCCCAAACAAAAAGACCAATCGCCAAACATCCGGTGTTTGCGCAGATACCGGATGGGATGGAGCGGCATCCGCCGCCCCGGGGAGGAAATCCAGGTCAGTCGTCTGACCTGAACACAGGATATCACACCCGCCCCGTCCAATCTTCACCAAATCTGGAACTTTTTGTGAATAATGTGTGAAGCCCCGGGGGATTCCCCTCTCTGCACCGGCAGTTTTTACATATCGTGCCCTTCCCGCTTCATCCGCATCTCCAGGGGATCGGCCATGGGATCCTGGGCGTTGACGGCGGTATCGGTGCGGTTCTGCCCGGCAACAGGCGCGGAGCCCCGCAGGTCCCGGCCCTGGCTCTTGTTCTTCTTTTTGCTCATGGAAAAGACCTCCTTGTGTTGGATGGCCTTAGTATGCCCTGTCCGCATAAAAAATACCCGCGGAACCGGCCCCTCCGCAAAAATGCCGCAGCACACAACTGCGGCATTTTCACCTATACGATGTGGAAGGAGCAGGTCAGGCACTTCACCCCTCCGGGCTCCAGGGTGACGCAGAACGGCTTATCCTCAAACCTTCCGCTCTCGTCATCATAAGCGGCGCAGCCCTGCCAGGGCTCCATACACAGGAAGGGCGCCCCCGGCTTGGTCCAGAACGCCACCATGGGGAACTGGCCGAACTCCAGCTGCACGCCCCGGCCTGTCTGCCTGTGGAGCAGGGCCACAGTGTCTGAGCGGAGGAGGCTGAAAATAATGGTATCCAGCCGGGCAAAGACATCATAGTTCAGGGGGAGGCGTCCGCTCTCAGGCAGCATAGGCTCCGTCTGGCCGTGGCGGACCAGGCCCTCCGGGGTGAGCAGATGGCTGGCCGCCTGCTCCGGAATGTTAAAGAGCAGCTCATAGTCCTCCATCCGCTCCCCCTCCGGGATGCGGATGGCCGTATGCCCTCCGATGCAGAAGGGCATGGGGGCGGTTCCGGTGTTGGTCACGGTGAAGGAAGTGGAAAAGCCGTCCTCCAGCAGCCGGTGCGTCACCCGCAGGGAGAAGGGATAGGGGTAGCGGGCCAGGGTGTCCTCATTTTCCCGCAGCTCCAGGGTGACAAAGTCCTCCCCCTCCTCCACGGGAGAAAAGTCCATCCCCCGGGCGAAGCCGTGGCGGCCCATCTCAAAGCTTCTGCCGCCGATGTCCACCCTTCCGTCCTTCAGCGCCCCCACCACAGGAAACAGGATGGGGTTGCGGCCCGACCAGAAGGCCGGGTCTCCCTCCCAGATATACTCCCGGCCAGCCTGGTCCTTCAGGGACACCAGCTCCCCTCCCTCTGTCCGGACCGCGGCGCTCAGGCCCTCCTTTTTCAACTCAAATATCATATTTTCGCCTCCCTATGATCAGATTCTTACTGCAGGGGCGGCCTCCGGCTGCCCCGTGAAATCAAAATGCCACCTTCAGGAACAGGGCCACACAGCACAGAACGATGGCGCAGGGGACATAGAGATACCGGCCTACGCTGTACCACTTCTGTCCTGAGGGCTTTTTCGCCCCCCGGTTGATCTCCTCCATCAGCTCCTCCCTCTTCATGATCCAGAACCAGGACAGGGCGCCCAGCGTGGCCCCGATGGGAATGATATAAATCGACACAATATCCATCCACGGTCCCCACTTGAAAATGGGCTCCATATTCAGGCCGATGCCCAGACAGATCACACACAGAATGGCCAGCATGGCTTTCCGGTTCAGCCGCGGGAAGCAGTGAAGCAGGGATTCCCCCACTGCCTCAAACATATTCTGCAACGAGCTGACGCCGGCAAAGACCATAGCGGTGTACAGAATCACCGCGAACAGCCGGCCCAGCGGGATATCCTGCAGAATATGGGGCAGGGTGACAAAGAGGAGGGAGGGGCCGGACCCCACGTCCAGCCCGTAGGCAAAGCAGGCGGGGATGATGACCAGGGCGGCCACCAGGGCGGCCACGGTGTCAAACAGGGCGGTCTGCTTGGCCAGGGAGACCACATCCTCCTCCGGCTGAAGGTAGGCACCATAGACGATCATGCCGCTGCCCGTGATGGACAGGGAAAAGAAGGCCTGTCCCATGGCCCAGATCCACACCATCGGGTTCAGCAGGTCCTCCCAGCGAGGGGTGAACATATATCTGTAACCCTCTGCCGCTCCGGGCAGGAAGGCCACCCGGACAGCCAGAATCAGGAAAATGATAAAAAACAGCGGCATCATCACCTTGTTGCTCTTCTCAATGCTTCTGGCCCCCAGCAGCAGGGTTAACAGGGTACCCACCACCACAATCACGTGGAAGGGGACCACCGAGTAGTCCGTCAGGGAGAAGGACTCAAACCAGGGACCGGGGTCCACAGTCATCAGCGAACCGCCCACAGAGGCGGCAAAGGCCTTGAGCACATAGGCGATGATGACGGCGTAGCCCAGCGCGATGCACATGGAGCCGGCCAGGGGCAGCCAGCCCAGCAGGCCGCCGGCCCTCCGCAGCTCCTTCCTCCGGCTGGCCCAGGCCATCTGATAAGAGCCCAGGGTGCCGGTACGGGCCCGGCGGCCCACGGCGTATTCAGCGGACAGACCCACAGTGCCGAACAGCATAATAAAAAACAGATAGGCCAGCAGAAAGGCCCCGCCGCCGTTGCTGCCCATCTTGGCCGGGAAGCCCCACACGTTGGCCATGCCCACTGCGGAACCCACGGCGGACAGCACAAAGCCCCAGCCGCTGGTAAATTGGTGTTTCTTTCTCTCACTCATAGCTGATCTCCTCATTTTCCGTTGTTTTTTCTATGGACAAATGCTCTCCCTGCCCTAAAGTATAATATAAGCGCCTCAAAAAGGCAATGAATAAATCCGGCTGGAGGAGAAATTTTACTCTTCCCGCCTGGGCGGCCCGTTCCTCCGCCGTCAGCTGTAAAAATAATCAAAAAAGCGAACGATATTCCAGATTATTAGTGAAATCGTCTCTTTTCATTTTGGACTTGAGGTACTACAATAAGGATACCTGAAGCGATCTGTATTATTTTAATCAGAGGAGTGGTTTTTATGTCTATTCTGGTATGCGGCGGCGCCGGCTATATCGGCAGCCACACCTGTGTGGAGCTGGTCCAGGCAGGGTATGACATTGTGGTGGCGGATAATCTGTACAACTCCAGCGAGGAGGCCATCCGCCGGGTGGAGAAAATTGTGGGCAGACCCATCCCCTTCGTCAAGTCGGAGCTGTGCAGCGCGGACGAGGTGGAGGCCCTGTTTGCCCGCCACCCCGACATCGACTCCGTCATCCACTTTGCCGGATTGAAGGCCGTGGGTGAGAGCGTGTCCAAGCCCCTGGAGTACTATTCCAACAATCTGATCAGCACCCTCTACCTGCTCCAGGCCATGCGCCGCCACGGGGTGAAAAACTTTGTCTTCTCCTCCTCTGCCACGGTATACGGCGACCCGGCCTCCGTGCCCATCCGGGAGGACTTCCCCACCGGCGGCACCACCAACCCCTACGGCACCTCCAAGCTGTTCCAGGAGAAGATGCTCATGGACATCTGCGCCGCCGAC
>JAAVYL010000033.1 GCA_022791075.1 Lawsonibacter sp.
CCTGGACTACATCGCCATCGGCAAGAACGAGCCGGAGAAGGTGGCCTCCATCGTCTCCGGTGTGGCCCAGGGCTGCGTCCAGGCGGGCTGCGCCCTCATCGGCGGCGAGACCGCCGAGCACCCCGGCATCATGGCCCCCGATGACTACGACCTGGCCGGTTTCACCGTGGGCATCGTGGACAAGGAGAAAATCATTGACAGCTCCAAAATCCAAAAGGGCGACACCCTGATCGGACTGGCCTCCTCCGGGGTCCACTCCAACGGCTTTTCCCTGGTGCGCAAGGTCTTTGATATTGAGCACGCGGACCTCACCTCTCCTATGGACGAGCTGGAGGGCAAAAGCCTAGGCGAGGCCCTGCTGGCCCCCACCAGGATCTATGTCAAGTCCGTCCTGGCCCTGATTGATGGCGGCGTGGACCTCCACGGCGCCAGCCACATCACCGGCGGCGGTTTTTATGAAAATATCCCCCGTATGCTTCCCGAGGGCCTGTCCGCCGCTCTGTGGGAGTCCAAGCTGCCCCGCCTGCCCCTCTTTGAGCTGATCCAAAAGCGGGGCGATATCCCGGTTCGGGACATGTACAACACCTTCAACATGGGCGTCGGCATGGTGCTGGCCGTCCCGGCGGAGCAGGAGCAGAAAGCTCTGGATATCCTCCGCGCCGCCGGGGAGGACGCCAACATCATCGGCATCGTGGCCAGGGGCAGTTATGGCGTTGCCATCAACCCACCGCCCGCGGAGATCATTGAATGAAAAATATCGCTGTTTTGGTCTCCGGGGGCGGGACCAATCTCCAGGCCCTCATTAATGCCCAGGGCCGGGGGGAGATCGTCAACGGGGAGATTGCCGCCGTCATCTCCTCCTCTCCTGACGCCTATGCCCTGGAGCGGGCCAGGCAGGCGGGCATCCCCAGCTATGTGCTGGTCCGCCGGGACTACCCCTCCAGCCAGGCCATGACGGCGGCGCTGGTGGACAAGCTGAAGGAGCTGTCCATTGACCTGGTGGTAATGGCGGGTTTTATGACCATTGTCACAGAGGAGCTGTTCGAGGCCTATGAGAACGCCGTCATCAATGTCCACCCCTCCCTTATCCCCTCCTTCTGCGGAAAAGGGGCCTACGGCCTCCACGTCCACGAGCAGGCCCTGGCCTATGGAGTAAAGGTGTCCGGGGCCACTGTTCACTTTGTCACCCAGGAGTGCGACAGCGGGCCTGTCATCCTTCAGAAGGCTGTGGGCGTCCTGCCGGACGACACCCCGGAACAGCTCCAGCGCCGGATTATGGAGCAGTGCGAGTGGAGGCTGCTGCCCCAGGCCGTCAGCCTGTTCTGCCAGGACCGTTTGAAGGTGGAGGGGCGGACGGTAAAAATTTTAGGAGGATGAGTGATTGTATGATCGATCTGGTAAAGTATCTCTCTGAACGCCCCTACCCCGGCCGGGGCATTCTGTTGGGTGCCGGCCACAACGGCACATGGGCTCAGTCCGTTGCGGCCTATTTTATCATGGGACGCAGTGAAAACAGCCGCAACCGCATCTTTGAGGAAACCGAGGACGGCATCCGCACCAGAGCCTTTGACGAGAGTAAAATGACCGACCCCTCCCTGATTATCTACCACCCGGTGCGTATGGTTGGCACAGACCTGATCGTCACCAACGGCGACCAGACCGATACGATTCGCGACTGCCTTGTCCAGGGCAGAACCTTTGAAGACGCCCTGCGCACACGGGAGTATGAGCCGGACGAACCCAACTGGACCCCCCGCATCTCCGGTATCCTGAACCGCCAGGGGAGCTACCGGCTGTCCATCCTGAAGGAGGGCCAGGACCGGCTGTGCCAGCGGCAGTTTTTTGAATACCAGGCCCGGTACGGCCTGGGCCACCTGATTACCACCTACGAGGGCTACGGCGACCCACAGCCCTCCTTCCACGGGGAGCCGGTACAGGTTCATCTGGACGCCCCCAACGCTGACGCCCTGGCCGACCAGATCTGGGACAGCCTGGACAAAGAGAACCGTGTCTCCCTCTTCGTATGCTATATCGACCGCCGCAACGGGTTCTCTGAGACGGTTATTATCAATAAGCACGGCCAGCGCACCCACAGCGCCCCCAAGACCCCTGTTTGGCAAAAAGGAGGTAATCTCGATGGGACTCTTTGACCGCTTTAAAAAACAGGACAATCCCTCTGAGTCCAAGGCGGAAGTCCCCGCCACGCCGGAGACAGGACTGATCGACTTCCACCCCTACGACACCGGGCTGGCCGAGGCCGTTTGTGGACTGGAGGCGGACCTTCGGAAGCTGAATACCAACGGGCGGCGGCCCTGCGACCGAGACCAGTTTATTGCCCTGCTGGCAGGCATTTCTGCCCTGCGGAAAACCCCCGGCATCCCCGGTCCCGGCGAGTCGGGCCCCAACTGTTTCATCATCCTGCCCAGGTGCGCCGACCGCCCGGCGGAGCTGGCGTGCCAGGCCCATCTGGAGAAGATCTTCGGCATTACCGACAAGGAGTCCATGCTGGACTTCTGCAACAGGGAGATCCGCTGCCACAACAACTATCTGGATTTTGAGGGCTTCTGGGAGGGGCGCCCGCCCTTCTCCCTGGAGGAGCTGGGCCGGAAAAACCCTGACGCCCTGGAATTTTTCAAGGTGGCCCGGGACTTTTCCGCCCAGTTCTACCCCATCGTGGGCCACAAGGGCTATCTGGCCTGGGACATCAGCGAGTGCGTGGGCCATCTCCGGGCGGGGTACGCCTGCGGCCTGCTGTCTCGGGAGGAGTTCGACTCACTGGCGGAGTACTGGATCGTCCAGGCCCAGATTTTTGAGGACTGGACCGACTTCGCCGTCAGTCTGGTGTGCGTCGAACTTTACTGGGATTTCCGGGGCGGCTCCAAGCTGCCCGAGCTGAACAAGGGCCTGGACC